>JAQBNJ010000210.1 GCA_028288645.1 Sediminibacterium sp. | reverse complement strand
AACGCTGCCATGCTACAAAATATCATTGATTACTTCGCTCAGATCTCCAGCCTCCACCGCGCACTAATTCTCGCAGGCGGCATCACTTTTTTTTGGCTGATAGAAGGCGCCATTCCACTCGTAGGCTTTACTTATAATAAATGGAAGCATGCTTCCATCAATATCTTTTTCACCATCACAACCATCGTCGTAAATTTTTCGTTTGCGCTACTCATTGTAAAAGCCAGTGATTGGGCAGTGGCAAATAAATTCGGGCTGCTGCAATTGATCAATATGCCCTTGTGGGTTTTCGCGATCGTGGGGTTGTTGTTGCTTGATCTTGTGGGTGCATATTCCATCCACTTTATCGAACATAAAATAAAATGGATGTGGAAATTCCATATGGTACATCATGCAGATACACATGTAGACACCACCACTGCCAACCGCCATCACCCCGGCGAAAGTGTTTTCCGCGCGGTGTTTACCTTGATCGGCGTAGTAGTTTGCGGTGCGCCAATGTGGCTGGTGATGATGTACCAGAGTTTGAGCGTAGTACTCACACAATTCAACCACGCCAATCTCAGTTTACCTTTGTGGCTTGACAAAGGGTTGAGCTGGTTACTTGTTTCACCTAACATGCATAAAGTACACCACCATTATATGCGGCCGCAAACGGATAGTAATTACGGGAATATCTTTTCGGTTTGGGACCGGCTCTTCGGGACATTTAATTATACACCTGTGGACCAGTTGAAATATGGTTTGGATGTGTTGGATGATACCACCGATGAGCGCCTCAGCTACCAGCTCAATGTTCCCTTCAATAAAAAAATCAAAACAGATTATTAAATACTTTTGTCCTTTAGCAAATCAAACCGTGCCTCTGTGTCTCTGTGTGAGAAATAAATTTGCACACGGAGGCACAGAGGCACGTTTTTAAAACATGATTTATGAAGATCTGTGCTTTTATCCCGGCGCGTTATGCGGCAACACGTTTTCCAGCCAAGCTGATGCAGATGCTGGGAAACAAAACGGTTATCCGTCATACTTATGATAACACAGTATCGACGGGTTTGTTTGATGATGTTTACGTAGTTACCGACAGCGATATTATTTTCAACGAGATCACCAACAACGGTGGCAAAGCCGTGAGGAGTAAAAAAAATCACGAAAGCGGCAGCGACCGGATTGCAGAAGCGATCATTGATTTGGATGTTGATATTGTTGTAAACGTCCAGGGTGATGAACCTTTTGTAAAACGCGCACCGCTTGAAAAATTATTACAGGTATTTGATGGTGAAGAGGGAAAAAATACACAGGTCGCTTCGCTGATGCAGGTTATGAAAGAGCAGCAGTTCATCGATGATCCAAATTATGTGAAGGTGGCGGTGGATAAGAATATGAACTCACTCATGTTCTCCCGCAGCGTAATTCCTTTTCCACGAAGTAAAAATGATGCAACCGTTTATTACGAACATATTGGTGTATACGCATTCAGAAAACAGGCGCTCCTCAATTTCACCAACTGGAAAATGACGCCGTTGGAGATAACAGAAAAAATAGAATGTCTTCGCTATTTAGAAAATGGAGTTTCTTTGAAAATGGTTGTTACAGATTATATGGGAGTTGAGATTGATACGCCGGAGGATTTGGAACGCGCGGCCAAGTTTATCCAGGAGTTCTATAATTGACGGCGTCATTGCAATGACGCTCCGTGGCCTGGTTCATTTAACATTTAACATTCAACATTTAGCATTTAAAACAACCGCCGCCATTCAACAAAAACCGCTCCCCGCTTGCCTTCTTTGTTTTAATTTGCCATCATGAGAAGGATGCTGCTCTCCATATTGGGTGTTTTTTTATTGTCAGGCACTACACTTGTAACCGGGCAAACACAAGCCCCGACTGAAGTTTTCACGGTTACTGTTACCAATGCGCAGAATGAAGTATTGGAAGGCGCCGTTGTAGAAGTGCTGAAGGCCGGCGATAAAAAGCTGGTAAAATCGGCCGTCACTAATAAAAACGGGGTGTCTGTTTTTTACATTTCTATTCCGGGGGAATATCTTCTTAACAGCAGTTTTGTGGGCCATGAGGCGCAAACTATTTCGCTCAGCAAGACGGCATTGGCTGATAAAAAAATAACCATCTCACTATTACCCAGCGCCAAAACATTAGCTAATGTAAGTGTTACATCGCGCAAGCCATTTATTCAGATGGCCCAGGGAAAAGTGATCGTGAATGTAGATGCCTCCGTTACCAACGCCGGCACCACCGTTTTAGAAGTGCTGGAAAAATCACCGGGCGTAATGGTTGATAAAAATGGCGGCATCAGTTTACAGGGTAAACAGGGTGTATTGGTTTTGATAGATGATAAACAAACTTATTTATCCGGTGCGGACCTGAACAATTTACTAAGCGGCATGAGTTCTTCACAAGTAGAAACAATAGAACTCATCACAAGCCCTTCTGCCAAATACGATGCGAGTGGTAATGCAGGCATCATCAATATCAAAACAAAAAAGAACCGCCAGATCGGATTCAATGGAGTGTTCACGACCGCTTTTGCGCAGGGGCGTTATCCAAAAAACAATAACAGCCTGGTATTGAATTACCGCAACGGAAAGTTCAATACATTTCTAACTTATAGCGCCAATCTCAATAAAGGCTTTACTGATATTTATGCATTGAGGCGCTATTATAATAATAGTGGTGCATTGCTTTCTATATTAGATCAACCAACCATTTTTATCAACAAGAATTTTGGCAATACATTAAAAGCAGGATTCGATTTTTATGCCTCCACCAAAACAACACTGGGCATTTCTCTTACCGGCATTTCTGTTGCCAGGAATGGAACCAGTGATGCAACTGCCAGCTGGAAGAACGCTAGTGGAGCAACTGATTCGGCCATCCGCACTTTGGGCGCCACTACCTATCAATTCACCAATGGCGGCATTAACCTCAATGCCAAACACAATATCAGCAAGACACAGGATCTTTCCATGGATCTTGATTTGCTCAAATACAATATTCAGAACGATCAGTCTTTCAGCAGCAAATTGCAAACTGCAACAGGATACACAGAAGGTTCGCTGGGTAATCTTCCATCAACCATTTCCATTTTTTCTGCCAAGGCAGATTATGTTTTGCAGGTGAGTAAAGATTCGAAACTGGAATCGGGTTATAAATTATCCGGCATCAATACAGACAACACCGCCGCGTATCAATCATTCGATGGTTTTACATGGAAAGAAGATCTCGGCAAAAGCAATCACTTTTTATACAAGGAAAATATCCAGGCTTTGTACGCAAGTTTTGAACAGAAATTATCACGCATCAGTTTCCAGGCAGGCATACGTTATGAGAACACGAACTACGATGGCCACCAGTTAGGCAACAGTGCGCGGAAAGATTCTGCGTTCTCAAAAAATTATTCGGGGTTTTTTCCTTCGGGATATATCAGTTACCAGGCTGATTCATCTAATACATTTACGCTGACAGCAGGACGACGCATAGACAGACCCCCATTTCAAAAATTGAACCCATTTGTTACCATCATCAACAAATACACATTTGAGCGAGGCAATCCTTTCTTTCTTCCGCAGTATAGCTGGAACATGGAGTTGAGTCACCAGTTCAAACAATTGCTTACCACAACCATTTCGTATAGTATCATCAAAGATTATTTTTCACAACTATT
>JAQBNJ010000200.1 GCA_028288645.1 Sediminibacterium sp. | reverse complement strand
GTAATTTGCTGCGGAGCCACGGCCACTTCTTCTTTTTTAGGCAGGTATACTTTCAAAACGCCATTCTCATATTTTGCCTGGATACCAGCGGTGTTGATCTTATCATCCAGGTTGAAACTGCGTTTGAAGCTGCGGAAGCTGAATTCCTTACGAATCGTCTTATACTCTTTGTTCTCCGCTTCTTCTTTCTTTTCGAAACTGATCGTCAGCAAACCATTGTCGAGATTGATCTTGAAATCTTCTTTATTACGGCCGGGTGCACTCAGTTCAACATGAAAACCGTCTTTGGTCTCATGAATGTTAGCAGGAACAGAACTAAAACCATTCTGCGCATCCTTACCCCATGTTGCAGGGAACTGGTTCAGCAATTCGTCAAACAGGTTGCCGAAATAAACCGGGTTGTTTTTTACAAGTGTCATAGTTTATTTGTTTTCTTTTTAGATTAATTGAATACAGGATCAAATCTTCAAAGGGCATACCATTCCATTTTTTAAGTAGAAACGGCGCATAGAGTAGGTGGATCATATAAAATAGCGTCAATATGTCTGATTTAGTGAATACTATAGCGACATAATGTCTGTTCGTATTCCTCATTTTCAATGTTTCAACTTTTGATGTACTTTTGCGTTCTAATAAAATAAAAAGAGGAGATAAACATATGTATCCAGCAGAGATCGTTTTACCAATGAAAGCAGAGTTAACAGATGGAGGTTTTGATGAACTTGTATCTGCCAAAGAAGTTGATGAAACCTTGGGGCAAAAAGGTACCACTTTAGTGGTGATAAATTCCGTATGTGGTTGTGCAGCAGGCACTTGCAGACCAGGTGTTCTGATGGCTGTTCAGAATGCCGGCAAGCGCCCGGACAGGCTGACCACCAGTTTTGCAGGGTTTGATATTGAGGCTGTGAACCAGGTAAGGGCACATTTACTGCCTTATCCGCCGTCTTCCCCGGCAATTGCGCTGTTTAAGGACGGCCAGCTGGTAAGTATGGTTGAACGCCACCAGATCGAAGGCCGCCCAGCCCAGGTGATCGCACAGCATTTAATTTCTGTGTTTGATGAGTTCTGTAATTAATTTTCACTTAGTTTTGTTCATAGATGGGTTAGTAAGTATAGGCTTCACTTAGGTGGGGCCTTACTTTTTTCAGGAGCCATTAGGTGTTAGGCATTAGGTATTAGCCATGCAGTAGAAAGCTAATACCTAATGCCTAACACCTAACAGCTTCCTTCCTACTGTCATAATTTCTAACTAACATTGCATCAACTAATCATTGATAGAATTCCAACATGTATCCAAATCTATACTACGCGTTCAAAGATATTTTCGGGGTTGAGTGGACATGGTTAAAACTGTTCAATTCGTTTGGTTTTTTTGTCGCTCTCTCTTTTATTTTTTCAGCATGGATCTTAACGCTGGAGTTGAGAAGAAAACAGCAACAGGGTTTGTTTCAGCATACCGAAGAAACCATTACCATCGGTAAGCCTGCAAGTTTTATTGAATTGTTTCTCAATTTCGTTCTCGGTTTTGTATTCGGTTACAAGATCATTGGCATATTCACCGTGCCGGATGCATTGAATGATCCGCAATCATTCATCGTTTCCTCGAGAGGAAGTCTTGCCATGGGATTGTTGATCGGTCTTATTTTCGCCGGGTTAAAATGGTGGGAAAAGAACAAACAGAAACTGGCGAAGCCGGAAACAAGAACCGTACGCATCTGGCCGCAGGACAGGGTAGGAGATATTGTGATCTATGCAGCATTGTTTGGATTTTTAGGTGCCAAAATATTTCACAACCTTGAGAACTGGAATGATTTTGTAAGCGACCCAATCGGTTCATTGATATCATTCAGCGGGTTAACTTTTTACGGAGGTTTGATCTGCGCAGGTATTGCCATTATTTATTACGCGAAGCGAAAAAAGATCCGCATCGTTCATCTTCTCGATGCAATGGCGCCAACCATGATGATCGCATATGCATTGGGGCGTATCGGTTGCCAGGTAAGCGGTGATGGTGATTGGGGGATACCTAATCTCAAACCAAATCCTTTCAGTTGGTTACCCGATTGGATGTGGAGTTACCGTTACCCGCATAATGTGATCAACGCTGATCATAACGAATTGATTCCCGGATGTACCGGGCAATATTGTAATCAATTAACACTACCCGTTTACCCTACTGCTTTTTATGAGATCGTAATATGCCTGGTGCTTTTCTTTGTGATCTGGCTTATCAGGAAACGCATCAAAGTCCCCGGCCAGTTATTTGGATTGTACCTGATCTTTAATGGTGTTGAACGTTTCTTTATTGAAATGATCCGCGTAAACACGCGATATGAATTCCTTCCCTTCAAACCAACACAGGCTGAGATCATCTCGTTCTTATTGATCGTTTCTGGTGTGCTGATGATCACGCGGGCTGAGAAATGGTTTGGAAAAAATGAGCAGGCTGATCATTGAAAAAAGAATAGGTTATTACCCATTGACCTCTACTAATTTAATATAGATATTTAATGAAAAGGCTTGTTAAGTTTTTTAAAGATTTCCTTTTGTTTTTTCCGCTCACTTTCCTGTTCAAACCGTTTTCAAGACTGTTTCTTTTTCTTGCCTATTTTAACCAGCTTGTTAGCTGGATCAGTAAAAACAAAAACAAATTTGCCTCCAGTGACCATTATGCGCCGGTAAGGGATTACAGTAAGAGGTATAATTTATATCAATTCATCAGCGACAATTATCAGCAAGCGGATAAAAAAATAGTCTACCTGGAATTTGGTGTTGCCGGCGGTGATTCGTTTAACTGGTGGTTATCAAGCAATCGTAATGAAGGCTCCCGTTTTTTTGGTTTTGATACATTCGAGGGCCTCCCTGAAAAATGGGGCAGTTTTTATAAGAAAGGCGACATGAGTTTTTCTATGCCAC
>JAQBNJ010000171.1 GCA_028288645.1 Sediminibacterium sp. | reverse complement strand
TTACAAACATGACTCAGCTTGTCTGTAGGTCCGAAAAAGAAGTGATTGGCATATTTATATTTTCTTAACTCGTCAAACATGGTTTAAAACTAATAATTTCATGGGTTGTTTTGCCGCTTTTGATGATTCTACGAGATTTAAATAGAAGATTTTAAGAAAATAGTTTTGGTATTACTGACCGTTCGCAATAATTTCGCTCTGCAATGATGACAATGAAACATACAAAACGTATTAAGATACTCTCTCGCGGGAAGTGCTAAACGTATGTGTATGCTGAATATACTTAAGAGCCTTCCCGAAACGGAAGGCTTTTTTTATTAAACCCAAAACCAAAATAAAACAATTCAAAATGAAAGTAGCCGTAGTAGGTGCCACAGGACTGGTGGGTACCAAAATGTTGCAGGTATTGGCCGAGCGTAATTTCCCGGTAACAGAATTAGTTCCCGTAGCTTCAGAAAGATCTGTAGGTAAGGAAGTTGAATTCAAGGGAAAGAAGTATAAGGTGGTTAGCATGCAGGACGGTATCGATGCCAAACCAGCCGTGGCCATTTTTTCTGCGGGTGGTGGAACTTCACTTGAATGGGCGCCGAAATTTGCAGAAGCCGGTATACGCGTGATCGATAATTCTTCTGCCTGGAGAATGGACCCAACCAAAAAATTAGTGGTGCCTGAAGTAAATGCTTCTGTGCTGACCAAAGAAGATATGATCATTGCCAACCCTAACTGCTCCACTATCCAGATGGTGGTGGCTTTGCAACCTTTGCACGAAAAATATCAAATTAAGAGGGTAGTGGTAAGTACCTACCAGAGTGTAACCGGCACAGGAAAAGCAGCCGTAGATCAATTGTTCAACGAAAGAAAAGGCGTGGATGGGGAGATGGCTTATAAATACCAGATTGATCTGAATGTGATACCGCAGATAGATGTGTTCCTTGAGAACGGGTATACCAAGGAAGAAATGAAGATGGTAAAAGAGACCAACAAGATCATGAGTGATGATTCGATCCGTGTTACCGCAACCACTGTGCGTATACCGGTTGTTGGCGGACACAGCGAAAGCGTGAATGTTGAATTCGCCAATGATTTTGACCTGGCCGAATTGAAAAATATTTTGGCCAATGCACCTGGTATAATAGTGCAGGATGATCCATCCGCGCAATTGTACCCGATGCCCCTATGGGCGCATGAAAAAGATGAAGTGTTTGTTGGAAGATTGAGAAGAGATGAAACACAACCCAACACGCTTAACATGTGGATCGTTAGCGATAACCTGCGCAAAGGCGCGGCTACCAATGCGGTTCAGATAGCCGAGTATTTAACGGAGAAAGGCATTTTATAATTGTAGGTGAGTGAGTATTAAGTGTCAGCGTACAAACGTTGGCACTTTTTTATGCCGTGTATATCAGGTAGTTAGGTACATATATCATTTATATTGGTTATTTATTTATTTTTTTTTAACTTCAATACCGTAATTCAATGGCCATGCGCAATAGTCCTGCTTTTATTATTCGTGTTGTTATCGTTATGATGATGGTATATGCAGCGGGTTGTACCAAGTCAGATCCCGATAACGGAGGAAACGGCACGGGCAATGGTGAAACAAAACCAAAACCCAATATTACTTCTTTTGCCCCGCAAACAGCTGCTGACGACGAGCCGGTAAAGATCAGCGGTAAATACTTTTCCGGGGCCACCAGTGTAAGTTTTGGCGGAACCGCAGCCAAATCATTTGTTGTTGTTTCAGATAGTGTGATCACTGCACGTTTAGCCACAGGCGCATCGGGAGAAATAAGTGTGACAACAGCAGGCGGTACACATACAATGGCAGGATTCACTTACTATACACCTGCAAGCTATAATCTCCTCGGCACTACTATTTACGGAAATATCCCGTGGCCGCAGCGCGATTCAAATTATTATACATTCAAAACAAAAGCCGATACCTGCTCACTCGTGATCCGTCAGATCAACCCCTACGATTCGGCAAGATTGTGGACGCAGGAAGATCCTTATGCAAGCAAATACGTAAACCAGCCTAACTATGTGATCCTCTCCGGTGTTTTGGCAGATCCTTATGCATATGCCTCTTACAGTTTTTCCGGAAATAAAGGTTACAGCATTTTTGCGGAACTGAAAAATGGTATCATCATAATACCTACACAAATGCCTGTGTATGGTTTGGTGATTTCCGGAAGCGGAACGCTGCAGGCTAACAAACTCACGCTCAAATACACAACAGAATACAGGGGAAATAGTAAAAATTCAACATTTACAAGTCAATAAATTGCTTAAAATTGGTGATTTGAAAAACAGGCGCTTTATAGTGATGCCGTTTCTGGCAGGTATGCTTGCGTTTTGTTATATAGCCTGCACAAAAACGACTGATCCCAATCCTGTACCGCCAACATCGGAAGTACCTGCGGTGAAAACGGCATTCATTGAATTTTTTCTGCCGCAAACGGGAGCAGACGGGGATGAGATCCATATCAAAGGGAAGAATTTTACAGGGACCACTACTGTAAGTTTTGCAGGTAAAGCTGCACAGTCCTTTAGCGTTATTTCCGATTCGGTTATTTATGCCACCATCGCAAGCGGCACTGTTTCCGGTAAGCTATCGGTTACAACACCTGTGAACACGGCAGAGGCTACAGGGTTTACGTATTACTCACCCCAGGTTGTGAAACTCAGCGGGCACACCGTTTACGGAACCATGATGAATAACCTGCTTCCCCAACCAAAATATGATTCGAGTAAATACAAAGAAACAACTGTGCAGGAAACTGCTTCTTTGAGCATCCGAATGATCAACCCCAATGATCTGGCCAGAAACTATACACTTTCAGCTATACTGGGTAAATTATACTTACCGTCGTATGTAGACAGTTCCACTTATGTGATCTTCTCGGGAGTTGAAGGCGATGATGCCGGAAAGTACGATGGCTATACCGTTGCTCACTACCTGCCCAGGTTTTCAAATACCGCAGTTCCGATTGGAACAGTGTTTGCGCGTATCATTAACAACGCGATTTATATTCCTTTACAATATCCTTATACCGGGATCAGCAATACTGGCAATGGCTATATTTCCATACAGGGCAGCGGCACCATCAATGGCAATACGATCTCCCTGAACCTGTTTTGCGATGACCGCCACGGCAACACGAAAAGATCGACTTTACAATCAATTCCGTAAGTGCGTGCAGTTAGTCCTGCAAGGCGCGGTTTAAAAAAGTAACCAGCAGCTGCAATGTTTCAAAAGCCGCCATAATCTTTTTTAAAAGATCGGAGCCCGTAAGATCAGCATCACTTAACGAAACAGTTGCTACAAAGCTTTTTAATCTGATGTATTCGATAGCAGGATTATCTTTCTCATAACCTTTCGGCTCGCGGCTCAATGCCATACCCTCGCCTCTTTCCAATTCACCATAACACGCAACAAATTTTTTGTTGTGGATGATCTTATTAAACTCTTCCCACGAATAATCTATTTCCTGCCTGATCTTTTTTAATTCCAGGGGCTCTACCATGTAACGCCCGCCGCCGATAAAACTGTTCCCACCGGGTTGTATTTGAATATAGTAACCGGCATTGATTGATTTTTTTCCGCCGGGAATAATACTTGCAGCCAGGTTATTTTTATACGGCGCTTTGTTCTTGCTGAAACGAACATCGCGGTTGATGCGATACACACATTCTTTGGCTGTTAAGGAAGCAATGGCTGGATCTTTTTTACCTAATTGTTTGATAACGGCATTAACCAAAGCCGCAAAATCTTCGCGGGCCGATTCATATAAGCTCCGGTTCTTTTCAAACCATTCGCGGGTATTGTTGTTTTTCAGGTCCTTCAAAAACTTGAGGGTTAATTTTTGTAGCATAGTCTGAAAATTATAGCGTTCAAAACTGTGCCTCTGTGTCTCTGTGTGCGATTTTGTTTTGCACACAGAGACACGGAGGCACGGTTTTATTCTGAAATCAGTTTAAGGAATTCATCTTCCGAAATGATCTTTATTGTATTGATCTTTTTTGCTTTTTCTAATTTGCTTCCGGCATCTTCTCCCACGACCAGGTAATTCAACTTGGCGCTTACTCCGCTTACGATCACACCACCTTGTGCTTCTGCCATCGCTTCTGCTTCGCTGCGTTTGAGTTTGGTAAGTGTTCCTGTGAAGAGAAAAGTTTGGCCAGATAATGCACCAGCAGCTACTACTGCTTTTTTTTGATTCTTTAGTTGAAGTCCCAGTTTTTCCAGGTGCTCCAGCATGTGAATGTTTTGCTCATTCAGGAAGAACTGGTGAATACTTTTGGCCACTTTCACGCCTACATCTTCAAGTTGTGTGAGTTCTTCTTCGGTTTTATTTTTAAAATCCAAAACATGTTCCACTGCGTTCGCCAAAGTTTTAGCGGTTGTTTCACCAACAAAGCGGATGCCCAATGCATAGATCAAACGATGAAGTGGTTGTTGCTTCGATGCTTCAATGGCAGCTTGCAAATTATCTAAACTCTTTTTGCCAAAGCCTTCCAGTTTGCCGATCTTTTCAAAGTCTAATTCATAGATGCCCGGAATATCTTTTAATAAATCCAGTTCATAAAATTTACGCACGTTCGCTTCGCCAAAACTTTTGATATCCATTGCATCCTTGCTTACAAAATGGATCATTTTTTCTACCACCTGAGCCTCGCATTCAATATTGATACATCGCCACA
>JAQBNJ010000133.1 GCA_028288645.1 Sediminibacterium sp. | reverse complement strand
TAAAGATCGTTTAACATTTGTTTTATCTCTTTTCTGCTATTTTCGCAGCAATTGATGAAGAAGAAACTCTGTACACTTTTTTTATTACTGGTTTTAGCGATCCAGATCTTGCCCATTCAGCAAATGGGCAGACTATTGTTCAGTAATACGTTCACAGAAGAAATTCCCCATTCATTGGATTGCGATACCGACTACTGCAAAAAAGCGATCGTAAAAAGCGATTATCTCTCTACTCCCTTATTCGCCTTCTGTTCTGATCACATCGGTCTTTCGCTGCAACACCCGAATTTCACAGATGCTATCCCGCAGAATCATACAGGCGATATACATGTGCCTCCTCCCAATTGCTGATCACTTACTAAGCAAGCAATCTTTTTATTTCATTTAAGTTATCAGCATTATGAAAAAATATTTTCAGAATGCCGGCAGTGACCTGCCTGCATCTATCGTTGTTGTATTGGTGGCCCTTCCGCTCTGCCTCGGCATTGCACTGGGTTCAGGCGCACCTTTGTTCTCAGGTATCATCGCCGGAATTGTTGGCGGAATTGTGATCGGTGTATTAAGCGGCTCTCAATTAAGTGTAAGCGGGCCCGCAGCGGGGCTTACTGTTATTGTAGCAACTGCCATTCTCAAGTTACAGGTATACGAAGCTTTTTTACTGGCAGTTGTTATAGCCGGCATCATACAATTGTTATTTGGTTTTTTCCGGGCCGGCGTAATCGGTGACTATGTGCCCAATTGTGTGATCAAAGGAATGCTGGCAGCCATCGGTTTTATTTTGATCTTAAAACAATTCCCGCACCTTGTAGGATATGATGCGGATTTTGTGGGAGATGAAACATTTAGCCAGGGCGATCAAAAAAATACATTCTCAGAACTGTTGCAGGCTGTTAAATATATAACGCCTTCTGCGATCATTATAGGTGCTGTATCTTTTTTGATATTGATCGCCTGGGAAAGAAAATTTATCAGGAAGCATAAAATATTGCATCTTATTCCCGGGCCATTGGTAGTAGTACTGGCAGGCATATTGATCAATGGTTATTTTACGGCAAACCATTCCCCTTATGCGTTGGAAACAAAACATCTTGTCTCCCTGCCTGTTGCCAATGATATCGGTTCGTTTTTTTCATTTTTTACTTTTCCCGATATAAAATTCCTGAATAATCCTGATGTATGGGTAACTGCCGTTACGCTTGCGATTGTTGCCAGTCTCGAAACACTCTTAGGTATTGAAGCCGTGGATAAACTGGATCCTCTGAAACGCGTAACCCCATCCAACCGCGAGCTAAAAGCACAGGGTATTGGCAATATCATTTCAGGATTGATCGGGGGGCTTCCACTTACTTCGGTTGTTGTGCGAAGCTCGGCAAATGTATCCGCCGGCGCCAAAACCAAAGTTTCGGCTATTATGCATGGTGTATTACTTTTGCTGTGCGTAATGTTCATTCCTGCCCTGCTGAACAAAATACCTCTAAGCGCTTTGGCTGCGGTACTTATATTTACAGGGTATAAACTGGCAAAGGTTTCTTTGTTCAAAGAGTTCTTTCAAAAAGGATGGGATCAATTTGTACCTTTTGTGGTAACGATCGCCGCTATTTTGGTAACGGATCTTTTGGTGGGCATCATTGTTGGCATTATTGTAGGATTATTCTTTATGGTGCGAAGCAATTTCCGCTCATCGGTATTTGTGGTGAACGACCAGAACCGTTTCCTGATACGTTTTAGAAAAGATGTGTCGTTTCTCAACAAACCCATCGTAAAGAAAAGGTTAGAAGACGTACCTGAGAATGCTTATGTACTAATTGACGCCACGAGAGCGGATTTTATTGATAAGGATGTGATCGAAGAAGTAAATAATTTTCTTTGTCATGCACATATCAAAAACATTAAAGTAGAGATTAAAAAAAGTGCACACAAACCAATGCACTTATTATTTCAACAACCCAAAATCTAAGCAGTATGCAATCATACGAAAAATTATTACTGGAGAATAAAGCATGGGCCAAAGAGAAGATCGAAGACGATCCTCAATATTTTGATCGTCTCTCACATCTGCAAACACCCGAATTCCTTTGGATAGGCTGCAGCGACAGCCGCGTTCCCGCCAATGAGATCACCAACACACAACCCGGTGAAATATTTGTTCACCGCAATGTGGCCAACCTTGTTATACATACCGATGTAAACCTCTTAAGCGTTCTCGACTATGCAGTCACTCACCTGAAAGTAAAACACGTGATCGTGTGCGGACATTACGGATGCGGCGGCATTAAAGCGGCCATGACCAACCATGATTACAAACAGGTATTGAACATGTGGCTTCGCAACATCAAAGATGTTTACCGTTTAAACCGCCAGGAACTGGAACAGATACAGGACGAAGAACATAAATTTGACCGCCTGGTTGAATTAAACGTGCAGGAACAGGTAAAACATTTAGCCAATACTTCCATCATACAACGAGCCTGGAAAAACGAACAACGCCCGGACCTGCATGGATGGGTATATGGATTGAAAGACGGCATCATCAATCCCGTATTTGAAATGAAAGCGGGAACACATATTGATCCGTTGTACGAATATGATGACCTGTAATGAGCTCTTAAAGCCTTTATAACTTTTAAAAGTTATAAAGGCTTTTTCAAACGTGAAATATATTTCTCCACCTTGGGCAATTCTTTTTGATATTTTGCCAGGTCCCATTCTAAATTAAATTGCTTTAGATACGATGAGAACGAAGCGGAGTCAAGCCCAATTTCACTTCTTCTCTGCATAACATTTTCAGGTTCCACCAGCGGATACAGGTAATATCTTTTATCAGGCGGGTAATAAAACAACTGCGTTCCATATACCTGGTATTTTTTTTGCCGGATAGATACCCTGTCTTCGAGCATCGTCTGGTGATGAGGCGATTATATTTTATCAATCACTGCTTTTCGCTACGAGGGCAAATATTTTTCCTGTGTTTCTATAGTGGCATGTTGTAT
>JAQBNJ010000117.1 GCA_028288645.1 Sediminibacterium sp. | reverse complement strand
CAACCGGTTGGTTAAACTCATTGCATACTTCGAGCATACGTTTAGTCAACTCGAATTTTTTTTCTGCGGGTTGGTAGCAGTCGGTATTGCCGCTTAATCCGATGGGTACGCATTCCCAGCTTTTATGCATTAGAAATTTACGCAACAGCTCAGGCGCATTCTTTTTTACGATGATCTTTCGTTCAAAATCAAGTCCCGCACTATAACCCCAGTATTCATGCGCATTGCGGGCATAGCAATAAATGCACCCATGCTCACAACCCTGGTAAGGATTCATGCTGTACATCATGCCCACATCAGGACTCTCCACTTTGTTTACAATGCCTTTGGCGTGGTCCTCTAAATAAACAGTGGCCGAGTTAGGTTCGGTCCAGTCGTCAATGCTTTCGATCTGTTCCCGCACTTTTTCATTCTTAAGGAAGCGGTTCTTTGGATTGAATTGTGCGCCGCGGCCTTTTAAATAGGTGTCTTTGTTTTCCTGGTTAAATTCATCTTCCATTTTTTTTACATGTTTATCCCACCCCGGCATTGCTTCGCCGCCATCACACCCCGTTAAGAGAGGGATGACGCGCAACGCGATACCGGGGTGAGTGTGTGATTATATAAAGAGTTGCCCTTGTATAATACTTTCTTTCACATTCAGCAGTTCGAACCGTTTGATCATTTCAAATCTTTTTTCGCCATCGCGCTTTCGAAGCAGCAGTAAATATTTGGCAATAAATTTTCAGCTGAAATGGGTATTGCTTAATTCCAGCCAGCCTTTTTCATATTGCCAGGGCAATAATTTTCTTGCGATGGTGATATAGGGTTCTGTAATAAAATGTGGTTTTCTTTCCTTGTCGATCTTCAGCAAATGCTGCATCGGCCGTAATGCTTTTACAAGTTCAACGATCTGCGTTTTGGTAGTTACATTAATAAAAATGCTGTGCGTAGGAAAACTTCCGAAATCATGCAGTTCTACCATAAAAGAATTATGTGCCGTTGCCATTACCTGTAAACGGTGAACGATCCGTTGTTCGATCATTTCAAATTGCTGAAAACGAGCCAATATGATATTGGGTTTGCCAACGGCAGCAGCGGGACAATCATAGGTATCCGCGAAATATTTTTTTACCTGCAAAATTTCATTCCGCAATGCTTCATGTGGTTCTATGACCAGCATGTATTCGGCTGTGGTATATGAGGAAAGGATATCGGTTTCCATCGGGATTACATATTTAAACAAACACTTAAAAAAACGCATAGCTGAATACTGTTCCAAACGTATCCCGCCAGGGCGGGAAGTGACACAACAGGCGATGCCACCTGTACTACAGCCGGGAAAAAATTATGGTTGTAGTCCAAAAACATTCACCTGTTTACAACTATCAAACTGGTGCTCTCGCCGCAACAGTAATAATTGCTTCACTTCAAAAGATGCATGAAACTCTTTTTGCGAATAGATGGGTTCTGCTTCGCGGTAAATATTTTCAGGCAATCTTCTTGCGAGGCTTAGATGCGGGTACGTATGCAATCTCGCTGCCGGACAACCATAGCTTCTTACATATTGATCCACCACTTTCAGTTCTTTGGCCAATTGTTTAAAAGGCTCGTGATCCTGAACACACAGGTAAATGGTATGTGGTGGAAACCCACTGTATTTATCAAGTGTTACTTTGAATTTTTTCTGCGTACTGATCACGCGATGCATCCAACGGATAATGGTCGGTTCCATTTCTTCTTTTGCCAGGAAATTCGCCACCGTAATATGCGGTTTCGTTTTAATGGCCACCTGCTCTTTGTATTGCGCGGTGAACAATTGCTTTTCTGCCATCACTTGTGCATACACGGTCTCATCGGGATGAGCCACCAATAAATATTCAAAAAAGCCCGATACCGGCGCACTGAAACTGCGGTTCTGTGCCAATCCTGTTTCCATAAATAAATTTTTACGGGATAATTATTTTAGCATAAATTTACTAAATAATTTAGCATTACAAAATTTAATTTATATGGACGGAGAACAATGGTACGGGGCCGCCTATAAGGGTTCCAAAAAGTTTAATCAATGGGAAATTCCCACGGCTAATGCGACTGGTTTTGGTGCCGCGGCGGATGATTATATGGAACGCGGTATTGACCTGAACGAGCAACTCATCCGCAATAAACCCGCCACTTTTTTCTTCCGCATGAACAGCGATGCGATGGTTGATGCAGGCATCCACAGCGGTGATGTATTGATCGTTGACAGAAGCATTAAAGCCGTGAACGGAAAAGTGATCGTGGCCATTGTGAATGGAGAGTTATTGGTAAGAAAACTGCAAACGCATATCAAAGGCGTTACGCTGATCGCAGAGAATAAAAAATATGGAAGTATACAGGTGGATGAGTTTAGCAGTTATGCGGCTTGGGGTGTTGTTGTGTATTCAATTCATTGTCTTTGATCTTATGTTCCGGGCAATCTATTTTCAATCAGCTTTTGTTGCGTCGCACACTTGTACAATTGGTCCTTTCATCGGCATTCAATTTCACGCAAAGACGCAAAGGGGCAAAGAGCCGCGAAAAAATCTTTGCGCCTTTGCTCCTTGGCGCCTTTGCGTGAAAAAATATTTAACCGGGAGTTATGTTTGCAATAGTTGACTGTAATAGTTTTTATTGTTCTTGTGAGCGTTTATTCCAACCTCATTTGAAAGAAAAGCCTATTGTTGTCTTAAGCAACAACGACGGCTGCATCATCTCGCGCAGCGATGAAGCAAAAGCCTTAGGCGTGGAAATGGCCGGGCCGTATTTCAAGGCCATGCCGATGATCATAAAACATAAGGTAGCAACGTTTTCCTCCAACTATCATTTATACGGTGATCTTAGCTGGCGCGTGATGGAGACACTGCGCATACTCGCTCCCGGAAGAGTGGAAGTTTATTCCGTTGATGAAGCGTTTGTTGATCTCTCGCATATTTCAAAAGAAGATCTTGCCGCATTTTCCATGCACCTGCGCGAAACAGTGGAACAATGGACCGGTATTAAAGTATCCGTTGGTGTTGCGCCTACCAAGGTATTGAGTAAGGTAGCTAACCGTCTATCTAAAAAGCACAAAGAAAAAACGGACTGCGTGCTCGTTTTAGATACGCCGCGCAAAATAGAACAGGCGCTGCAAAGAACACCTGTAGAAGATGTATGGGGGGTCGGTTATCAATATGCCGAAAAATTGTATCGCATGGATATTAAAACGGCATATGACCTGAGCATCAAAGATGCGGCATGGGCGCATAAAAATTTAGGCGGCGTGACCGGTGCAAGATTGATCCGCGAATTAAAAGGTGTTGAAAGCATCCAGATGATGGATGAACTGGTGAACAAAAAAATGATCGCCACCACGCGCATGTTTGGTTCACCGGTGAATGAATTAAAAGACATCAAAGAAGCAGTGGCCACTTATACTTCACGCGCCGCGGAAAAATTAAGAAGACAGCATAGCGCAGCTAATACTATCAGCGTTTTTGTTGTGCCAAAAGAACAATCGCACAACACACGTTTTCGTCATGGACCAACCGTTAGCAGTCATATCATATTGCCATTAGCTACGTCACTAACCAACGAGCTTATTAAACCTGCAGTAGCATTGGTGGACCGTTTGTATGAAGAAGGCACATTCTATAAAAAAGCGGGTGTAATGCTTAGCGGCATTGTTCCCGATAGTTCCATACAGGGAAGCCTTTTTGCCGAGCCTGCAGAAAACAAAAGCCGCATGCTGATGAGTATGATCGACAATGTGAACTTCGCGATGCGTGATGATGTCTTGAAATTCGCCTCCTCAGGCACCAGCCGCGACTGGAAAATGCGCCAGGAACACCGCAGCCCGCGATATACGACACGGTGGGATGAATTGTATGAAATAAAATGATCCCATATAATCAGAAACCAAA
>JAQBNJ010000064.1 GCA_028288645.1 Sediminibacterium sp. | reverse complement strand
TGACACCATTCCTTTATAACGATCCTCTGCACCTATCCCTTCAGGTACATTTTCAGCAATTTCTTCTGTAAAAGCAGGATTTTCAGATTCAAAGCTTACTATTTCTACATCTACAGGCAACACTTTCTCTATCGCAATTACTGCAAAAGAACCTTTCTTCCGGAATGCTGCATTGTTAGCGATATCTTTCCAGCTGAATTAAGCCGCCAGACATTCTTTATGAAAAACAGCCTTTTTGTAAAAACTTCTATTGCCATTTTTTTCTTTTTTTTCAGTTGTGTTCTGTATGCACAAACAGACAGCATCGATGTGTTTATCAAAAATGAAATGCAGAAACGAAAAATACCCGGGCTGCAATTGGCCATTGTCAAAGATGGACAGATCATCAAAACAGGTAATTATGGTTTAGCCAATGTGCAGGATTCAATTCCGGTTTCTGATAAAACTGTCTTCACGATCAATTCAATTACAAAGGCGTTTACGGGCGTGGCGATCATGCAACTTGTAGAAGCGGGTAAACTGAGATTATCTCATCCTGTTTCCAGGTATTTAAATGACATTCCCGTTTTATGGCATGACGTAACGATTCAACAATTGCTGTCGCATATCTCGGGGATACCGGATATTGTAGATGAAGAAGAAGCTGTTATGATATTACCCGACCCGGAGGAAGCATGGAAAAAAGTGTTGGCTTCACCAATGGAGTTTATACCCGGTGAAAAGTTCAGCTACAATCAAACAAATTATTTATTGCTGGGACGCGTGATAGAAAAATTAAGTGGTATGCCGTTCCAGGAATTTATCATAAAAGAACAGTTATTGAAAGCAGCGATGCCACGAACGATCGCTTCAGGATTTGGTGCTACGAAAGATGTTATTGCAAATGCTGCCGCAGGTTACACATACCGGAAGGGGAAGCTTGCCAATATGTTTTTTTCATTTCCACCTTTTTTACAAACTGCAGCAGGCATGAGTTCTACTGCCAGGGAAATGGCACAATGGGTCATTGCGTTGCAGAAAAATGAATTGTTTACGCACAAAGAAAGTATCGCTGCCTTATGGGAACCTGCGATTCTTAACAATGGAAAAACGGGAGGCTTCACCCCATTATTAAATGGTTACGCCGCCGGATGGCCGGTAGTAGTGCGGGAGCAGCATCCGGCAGTTGCACCGGTAGGTGGAGGACGATCCGCTCTTTTTGTTTATCCAAAAGATGGGTTAGCAATTATCGTATTGACTAATTTATCAGGAGGCTCACCAGAGGCTTTTATTGATCGACTTGCAGATTTTTTTATTCCTGATATGAAAAAGTAGACGGATCAGGAGCGCTCCTGAAAATAACTTTATTTAATAATAAGCGTTTTCCTGCTCCATCATAGATAGCAATTCAGCGATCTCACTAGCTGACAGGCCCGTTGTTGACATTCGGTCGCTGATTAAATATCCGCGTCATTAATTCGTATAGCTCAGGGTGTTGCTCTTTAAAAATGCCTGGTTGCTCAAAAAAATATTCTGCCGCTACTGCAAAGAACTCCGCTTTGTTTTTTGCGCCATACCCATTGAAATCTGAACGACCTTCTTTGATACTTTCGATCTCTTCGGCAACCAGGTTGAGCCAGGGGAGGGTATATTGTTTATCGAGCAATGCTTCCGGAAATCCATCCACGTCACCATCCTCTTTATCGAGCAGGTGAACGAATTCATGGATGCCGGTGTTCTCCCGGCCGGATGTATTTTCAAATCCATGATGCAGTGCGGGTTTTGAAAGGATCATCATCCGCTGCATGGTTCCGCTACCCACCATCCCTAAAATATCACTGTCTTCTTTGATGTTGAAATCTATTTCATTAAAAGCGCCGGGATAGAGTAGTATATCTCTTAGGTTATAGTATTTCCATTCGGGAAAACCGAATATCGGGATCACCCCACTGGATGCGATCAGTAACCTGTCAAGATCCGTAACCTCTGTTTTAACCCCATGGATATGTATATAACCCAGCAGCTCCTTTATTTTTTCTTCGAAACGTTTTTTGCCTGCTTCATCCAGGCCGCGGTAGAAAGCAACATGTGCCAGCAGGAGATCACGGTAACCTGCAGGTAACTCGGCGAGCTTTACGGTTTTTTTATAACGAAGAAAGAATACAATAAAACCAGCAATAAAAACAAGTATCAGGATCCGGGTCATGCATAAAGGTAGGCTTGCATTGTTTGCTGATCCACTTCCGGTGTCAAAAAAACATTGGGTTCATCATCTTTCACATAATATGCTAATTAATACTTTGAGGTGTTGGCGGAGAAATCCGCTTGCTTAATAGAAGTTGAGATATGATTTTGAACCACATAGGAACATAGAAACATAGATTACGAAGAATAATAAAAACTATGTGACAGCCTATGTATCTATGTTCCTATGTGGTTCAAAATCCGTCTTATTTTCTGGAGTATCTCAAAATATTAATCAGCCACATAATACCTTAAATCATAAACGATTCCCGCTATAGTCAATACCTTTGCCGGAAAATAAACAACTATGCAGATACAGGTATTAAAATCAAAATTACACAGGCTCACTATTACAGAAGCAGATCTCAATTATATCGGAAGCCTGACACTTGATATGGATCTGATCGAAGCTGCAAATATGTTCGTGAATGAAAAAGTGCAGATCGTGAATGTGAACAATGGGGAGCGCATTGAAACCTACCTGATCGAAGGAAAAAGAGGAAGCGGCATTTGTTGTTTGAACGGGCCCGCTGCAAGGAAAGGTATGAAAGGCGATGTGGTAATCGTGATCAGTTATGGATTGATCGATGTAGCAGAAGCGAAGGAATGGAAACCTACCGTTGTGTTCCCGGCAGAAGGGAACCGGTTAGCAAAATCCTGATCCTGGTAAATTATCGTACTGACTGTTCCTGCACATCTTCCGGTTCATTGATGATCTCACCGTTTTCTATTTTAGGCTTATCACCACCGGTAAATGTTGCTGAATAATACCTGCCCGGGGCCACCTCAATTTCTTCCGGTACATCATCGCTTTTTTCGATTTCATTACCGGCCGCCCTGACGAAATCCCTCGAAATGGGGTCACTGGTTTTCCAGCCATAGTCCGGGCAGGGACAGATGGTAAACAAGGGAACGCCCACTAAGGAAATCACAAAATGGGTTTCGTTTTCCTTTTCAAGTGGTGCCGCGTTGCCGTTGTATAATATATCGTCTAAATAGAAGCTGATTTCCATGGTTCAGGCTTAATAACAATGATCATAAAATAAGCATGCCGGGCATGCGTGAAATAAAGAATCCCGCCGAAGGGGCATAGGAACTTTGTTCCCGCCAATGTTTGGGTTCAACCAAATACAAACTGCAATATAAAATGCGGGGTGCTCGCCGAGCACCCCGCATTTTATATTGTAACGGAGGATGCTGAATGGGTAAAGTACACCTTCCGGAGGATAAAAGTCTAATAGGTTACAATTCAGAATAAGCTGCAGGATGCAGAAAAAAAATATCTGCTTTAGAAACCGTATGCTGGTATTCAGGCAATGCGGATAATCTCTTCCACTCTGAATCTGCACCGAAATTTTTCCAATGTTCATCTCTGCTGGCCCTATTATCAAAACTTGTCATGTACATCAGGTTTGGCATATGGCTACCCGACAATACTTCGGCGTAGAAGACAGCGTTGAAACCAAGCCTGTTGAATAAGGCAATCTCACCACCCTCATTGAACATGTGCACTTTCTGTTTGTATAGTATTTCGCTTGCTCCTTCATAACTGCGCAGCTCATAAATTCTTTCAGCAGGGTCGCCGTTAAGTGAAGGAT
>JAQBNJ010000045.1 GCA_028288645.1 Sediminibacterium sp. | reverse complement strand
GAGCCTCGTTCGCTTGTGGTTTGGGGTTTGTAGTTTGTGGTTGAGGTGCAGCAGGTTGCGGGTTGGCAGGGACCTCCTGTTTTGGCGCTTCTGTTGCAGCAGGTTTTTCCGCGGTCTCATCTATTTGTGCCAATACATCTCCGATATGTAATGTATCGCCTTCTTTTGCCATTGGTTTTAATACACCTGCTTTCTCGGCATTCACTTCAAAAGTGGCCTTCTCACTTTCCAGTTCGGCGATCACTTCATCACGGTCAACCCAATCGCCTTCTTTCTTTGTCCACTTTAACAGGGTTACTTCACTGATGGATTCTCCTATTGTTGGAACTTTTATATCGATCATAAATTCGGTTTGTTGTTTGTAGTTTGTAGTTGGCCGCGATAAATACAGTTTTGGTCTACAAATTATTAACTATTAATTATTCACTATTAACTAAATACTAAACGCTGTATCAATGATCTCCGCCTGCTCCTGCGTATGCACTTTATGATACCCTGTGGCCGTAGATGCACTCGCATTGCGGCTGATCACACCAAAATTGATGGATTTCAAATTCATTTGTAAAAAAGATGCCGCGCCCATATTCAACGGCTCTTCCTGTACCCAGAACCAGGTGGATTTACTGTACTTCCTGTGTAACACATCCAATTGTTTTTGCGGCAAAGGATAGATCTGCTCGAGGCGAACAATGGCGATATCTTTCCTGTTCTCTTTCAGTTGCTTGTCAGCCATTTCAAAATACAGTTTACCGCTGCACAACAACACTTTCTTCACCTGCGACGCATCTTCTACAAAATTATCATCTATCAGTTCTTTAAAACCTCCTTTGGTAAATTCACTGACATGGCTGAACGTAACCGGGTTACGCAGGTTTGCTTTGGGTGCAAAATTCACCAATGGTTTGCGAAAACTCCAGGTAAGCTGCCTGCGTAAAGCATGAAAGAGATTAGCAGCTGTTGTGATATTGGTGATCACAATATTCAACTCTGCACACATCTGTAAAAACCTTTCCATTCTTGCACTGCTATGTTCGGGGCCCTGTCCTTCATAACCATGCGGCAATAACATCACCACACCATTTTGTCTCTGCCATTTCTGTTCACCGGCGGCGATGAATTGATCGATCATGGTTTGTGCGCCATTGGAGAAATCACCGAACTGTGCTTCCCATATCACTAATGCATTCGGGTTGGCCATGGCATATCCATATTCAAAACCCAATACGCCATACTCACTTAACAATGAATTATAGATCCGGAATTTTTCCTGTTTTTCCTGGAAATGATTCAGGCGGTTGTATCCTTTGTTTGTATTCTCATCGCGAAGGATAGCATGACGGTGGCTGAAAGTTCCGCGCTGTACATCCTGCCCGCTCATTCTTACAATATTGCCGGCTACCAGAAGAGATGCATACGCCATCAACTCTGCAGTAGCCCAGTCAATTTTCTGATCGGTTTCTAATACTTTTATTTTTTCCTGGATGAGTTTTTCTACTTTTTTCAACGGCTGAAAATCTGTCGGCCATTGCATCAAACTATTAAAAAGCCTTCTCACTTCATCTTCGCCAATAGCAGTGGAAGGTGAAGAATCAAAATCTTCTGCTGTTGCTTTACGCAGACTTTTCCAAACCAATTCAGGTTGCTGGTATTTGTAAGGCAGGGGATTTTGTTTGATCTCGTCTAATCTTTCCTGTAGATCGGCCCAGAATTTTTTCTCCATTTCCTTTGCAAGTTCTTGCGCATCAGCCTCTCCATTCTCTATCAGGAACTGTGTATAGATCTCTCTTGCATTCTGGTGTTTATCGATCAATGCATATAACTGCGGCTGTGTGTACTTCGGATCATCGCCTTCATTGTGCCCGTGTTTACGGTAACACACCATATCAATGAAAATATCGCTGTTATATTCCTGCCTGTAACGCGTAGCAATTTCTGCGCATTTAACTACTGCTTCCGCATCATCCCCGTTTACATGGAGCACAGGCGCCTGCACCATAGCCGCAACCGAAGTACAATAATCGGAGCTTCTTGCATCATCAAAATCGGTGGTAAACCCTATCTGGTTATTGATCACAAAATGTATCGTACCGCCCGTATAATACCCGCGAAGAATACTCATCTGCAATACTTCGTACACGATGCCCTGCCCTGCTACTGACGCATCGCCGTGGATCAATATGGGTAAGATCTTGTCAAAATCACTTTTGTATAATACATCCGCTTTTGCCCTTGCAAATCCCACCACTACCGGGTTTACCGCTTCGAGATGCGAAGGATTGGGCATCAGTTTCAGGTGCATGGTTTTATCATCGGCCGTTTGCACCTCACTTCCATACCCCATATGGTATTTCACATCGCCGCTTCCCATTGTCTGGTCCATCGTGGCGGTTCCTTCAAACTCGCTGAAGATCTGTTCATAGGTCTTGCCCATGATATTGGCCAGTATGTTCAGCCTTCCCCTGTGCGCCATTCCGATCACTACTTCCTGCACATCATTATTGGCAGCCATATTAATGATCGCATCTAATGCTGCGATCGTGGTCTCTCCTCCTTCCAATGAAAATCTCTTCTGTCCGATATATTTTGTGTGAAGGAATTTCTCGAACATCACCCCCTGGTTCAGTTTTTCAAGGATGCGTTTTTTCTTGTCGAGGCCCATCGGCTGGTTGAAATTCTTCTCCATTTCTGTTGTGAGCCAATCTATTTTAACCTGGTCGCTGATGTATTTGAATTCGATACCCACATGGTCTGCATAGGTTTTTTCCAGGTGCAACAGAATATCACGCAAACTGGCGGCGCCGAGACCGATCAGGTTACCTGCCTGGTAAACGGTGTCCATATCAGCCTCAGAAAGCCCGAAAAAAGTCAGATCGAGATTGGCCCCACGGTCCTTGCGTGCCCGGATCGGGTTGGTTTTAGCCAGTAAATGGCCCTTGTTACGGTATCCCAA
>JAQBNJ010000549.1 GCA_028288645.1 Sediminibacterium sp. | reverse complement strand
TGATTCTGTATTGGTCCAGCAAATACCGATATATCCTTTATCGGCAGCCAGCCAACCGTATGTGCCGCCACGCATCCAGTGCGTTGTGTTTTTCAAACTCACCAAACCGATCCCGTTCTTCACCGCTGTTTCGGTGGCGCGGTTCATAGCAAAAATGGCGTTCAATATTCCTGGCCCCATATTGCCGTTATAAATTTCCATCGCGCCAAGATTCATTTCAAGTGTGGGTTCGGCGTTCGGATCAACCAAACCATTCATTAGGTATTCTACAAAACGTTCCACGCGGTTCAATCCATGCGATGCCACACCATCCCTGCTGGATTCAGTATGAATTTGGGCACAGGTATCCGCTTTTTCTTCGGGCATCCCCGCAATAAGGAAAGCCTGTTTAATGGTGGCTTTCATTTCATCGAATGGAATTCTGGTCATAGGGAGATGAGTTTGTTAAAAAATGGCGGCTCCTAAAGATATTAAAACAACCATATGAGGATGAAAATAAACAAACCAATGCTGGAATGATTTTATTACTGGTATACCAGACAATATTATTTTCATCACATTAAATCCGAAGTTATGAAATGGATAATCGGCCTTGCTGCCGGTGCGGCAGCAATTTATTTTTTGAGAACAGAAAAAGGAAAACAGTTGATTGAAGATGTAAAGAAGGAAACCACCAGTATCGGCGAAAGCCTGTACACGCTGGCAGAGGGCCTTTTCAGAAAAGGGACATCGCTTGCAGGTAAAGCGGTAGAACGGGCCAATGCTATTGCATGAGGACCATTGTTGCTTCTACTTGAGTGGTTGTTCGCACCAGGCTAATACCAATTAGACTTTAAAAATGCCCAAGTGTGATTGTGAGTACACAATCACGGCGGTCAGGCCGTTGATGTGTCCCCACATCAACAGTGCATTGTAAGAGGATGCATTTTTAATGTCTGATTGGTATAATACAAATTGATCTTATATATGCATTGCCATAAAATGGGGCACAGAGGATTATTCTGTGCCCCATTTTATTATTTCACGTATTCCGGCACCGGTCACTTTATCAGGTTGTTGTTCAGTTTATATTCCAAAGCGGTTATCATAGGATTAACACAACGATCAAACCGGGCTCTTTCCTCTGCCGAAGGGATTCCGATAGCTACGGTTCCGGGAGGCGAAACCCTATATATATATTTTCTTATTTCTTCATAGCAATCTATGCCATCAGCCGTTGTTGGTTTTAGATCAAACTGAACGACCAGGAATTTTATGGCACTGATAATCTGTTCCGTTTTACTGTCGAAGCCTGTAGTGATTTCATGATTTGATAATTTCTTTAAAAATTCAAGGCCCTTTTTTGCATTCTGTACATTTTCCGACGAGGAGGTATTTTTATTTGGTTTGGGGTCTTCAAATGCTATCATGCTCTGATCCTCCGCACCTTTTGCGAATACATACACTTCAAAAGCTCCCTGCAGATCCTTGGTGTCTTCAGGAAAAAAATTCATCACGCGCGGCGTGCCTAATTCCAGAACACCTCCATCTTTTGTAGTACCGCCGCCGTTTTTGCCGACGCCGAATCTTTGCGTACCAGTTTTGCCTGCCAGGCTCCACCAACCCCAGTTACCGCCTCCACCTGGACCAAAATGAAAATTTTTATCAGCCGCAGAAACAAATTCACCTTTCGCCTCTACCCTGAACGAACCGCCTTTTGGTAATATAACACCGGTGGATACCCAGCTGGCTGGTGAAACATAAAATGGCCCGTATTTTACTTCCTGGCCCACCGCTGCAGCTTTCTTCTTTTTTAAATACACCTGGTAAGACCTCGGCCCATCACCCGGCACCAGGAGTTCTGCAGGCAGGTCGCTCCATTTGTCTTCATACCCGGTGGCCGTTACAATAAGCCTGAACTGCCGCTTGTTGGCGAGCTCTTCGTGACCAATCGTAATTTCGGCCTCACCACGGGTATTTTTTGTATCGCCGATATTGGATACCGCTTTTTCCGAATAGTCTTTTACAATTGCGTTTGCATTGGTTATTGCCAGGTAATTATCAGCATCAGATACTTTTACCAATAGTTGCAGGTCTTTTGCTTCTTCAACCTTTTTTAAGGTAAAGGATTGGACAATGCCGGGATCTTTGGGTTGAAGAAGCCAATCGTCATTGCCAACGATAAAACTTCTTTTTTGTGTTTCATATCCGTCGGCACTTACAGTAATCACCGTTTGTTCGCCCGCAGGTATTTTGTGCAGGATGGTAGCTTCACCGCGAACATCGGTTTCTATCTCCGCACCGCCGCCGATACGCACTTTAGCAAACTCAAGTGGCCTTGTTATGCCGTTCTTATCCTGGCGCCTGACAAATATATTTACATGGGCCTCCGTAGGTCGCACACCTTTTTTTCTTTTAAGCGCGAAAGACAAAGCATAAGCGTCCTGCGCATTAGAATAGGTTTTAATGGTGATGGGTTTTTCAGCAGATTCGAAATTACCGTGTGTGACCTTCACGGTAAAATCTCCCCCGCTTTTAATGACGAGGTTAACAGTACCGGACTGATCGGTCGGGTTTCTATAAAAATCTTCGAAGCTTTTTCCTTCCACGATAACGGTGGCTTCCGGAATCGGGTTATTGCTTTCATCGTTAACAATTACCTGTAATGTTTTTGTATTTTTTTCTTTATCTAAACGGGCGGATACTGAATAGTTGCTTGTTTTATAGATAGTATTAATTGAACTGTTATACCGTTTGTATCCGTCTTTTTCAATAATAACTGGTATCGTTTTTGCGTCATTCGGTGAAAACGTGCGAAAAGAAGCACTGCCTCCGGCATCGGTGTATTCAATGATATCCTTCGTGTCATTTGCGCCTTTAAGGGTAACTTTTGCATTTGCCAGCGGATTATTGGTTGCATTATCAAAAACAGTCACTGCTACGCCTTTATAATCGCTTTTTAAAACAGCAGAATAATTATAGATCTCCTGTGAGGCTGATATTGTAAGCGATTCTTTAAAAGGTTTGTGGCCGCTTAATATTCCACCGTCCGTTACTTCCACTGTTACCGTTTGCAGTATCGGAACAACTTCAAAATAAGCTTTACCATATGTATCGGTGCTTCTCTTTTTTCCGCCGAGCAGGACACCCCTTATCTGAACTTCGGCTTCAGACATTGCTTTACCGGTGGCGGCATCGGTCACTGTTACATAAATTTTTTTGACTGTTGATTGTTGGCAAAAAGTCTTAGAGGCATAACCTGCCAAAAAAGAAAAGGCGACCAGCCGCATGAAGAATGTTTTCATAAATAGACTGTTAGAATGATTACTAAATAGTGTGCCCATTCAAATTAATTAGGATGCCTCGCGCATGAATATCCATGGGAATATCGATAAACTATTGCCTGTCTGATATCGCGTTGGTTACTAAAATGCGTAGTGCCCGGAATGATTGCTGTATGATGATCTCTCAACGCTGCCGAAATTGAAAATTTCCTTACCCGGATGAAGCTGGTGTTGAAAGTACAAATTTTGATAACAAAAAGATATTTAATCATGGTATAATTAAAAACGCCGCGAGGGAGTGAAAATGCTCCCGGCATATTTACCCGTGTGTTTAGGTTGATGTTGAAACAGCAAGGTGGTTCAATCAACAGATAGTAACTTCCCGTTTTTAAATCTCATGGATATTCTTTCTTTCTATTCTGTTTCTGAATGGCTCCTGATCATGCTGGCTTCCTTTATCATTGGG
>JAQBNJ010000542.1 GCA_028288645.1 Sediminibacterium sp. | reverse complement strand
TACTGGATACCTTTCTTCAACAGGTTAACGCCATTTTTCCCCGGCCCGGAGAAAGGTGCAAGATCAAATGATATGGTATGTCTGTTCGGCCATTTTTATAAAGTAAAACGAGGCTATTATCATTTTGAATTTGAAGTGATCACAGAAACGCCGAATGATCTTGAACCGGGAGAACTTACAAAACGTTATGTCGATCTTTTAGAAAAAGCGATACGTAAAAAGCCTGCGAATTATTTATGGAGCCACCGCCGCTGGAAATGGGAATTCAATCCGGAGAAACACCGCGCGGTCGGGACGCTAGAGCGGCCTGAACGCTAAACAATAGGTAGCTGAAATCTCAAGTGGTGGTATTAACGTTCAGGCCGCTCCAGCGTCCCGACCGTTAATTCAAAACCTCTGCATCTTTTTCTATCTCAAATTTATCAGGCAGTTCTTTGATCTTGCCCCATCCGCCTACTACATTTCTCAGGTTGTGAAAACCTTCGCGTTTTAATAGGGAGGATGCGATCACACTTCGGTAGCCGCCGGCACAGTGTACATACATATTGTGTTTATCATCAAGATCAGCCATGCTTCCGGGATCGGTGAGGCTGCTTAAAGGAATATTGAGGGCATCTTTAACATGGCCGCTGCCATATTCCGCTTCTTTTCTAACATCAATGATCACCAGGTTTTGATCAAAAGGAATATCCATCGCCAGTTCATCTGCTTCAACATCAATGATGAGATCAACGGTTTCTCCTGCGGACTGCCATGCTTCAAAGCCACCTTCAAGACAACCTTCTATTTTATCAAAACCTACTCTTGCCAATCTTACGATCGTTTCTTTTTCTTTATCCTTCTCAGTTACAAGGATCATCGGTTTATCAAATGGCAAAAGACTACCTGCCCATTCGGCAAAACGCCCGTCCAATCCAATGCTGATAGATCCCGGTACAAAACCCTGCGTGAACAATGCAGAATTCCTTGTATCGAGAATGATCATATTTTCTTCTTTAGCTTTTTCTTTAAATGCAGCAATGCTTAAAGGCTGAAGCCCCTTTTCCAATACAGCATCAAGGCTTTCATATCCTTCTTTATTGATCATAGCATTAATAGGAAAATATTGCGGTGGCGCTGCAAGGCCTTCAGTAACTACTTTAATAAAATCTTCTTTGGTTTGTGGCTGCAAAGCATAATTTGTTTGCTTTTGTTCTCCAATAGTGCTGGATGTTTCAGGACCAAGATTCTTGCCGCAGCTGCTTCCGGCGCCATGTGCAGGATAAACGATCACATCACCTGCAAGCGGTAATATTTTTGTGTTGAGGCTTTCATACATCATACCGGCAAGGTCTTCCATGGTGATCTCATTGCCTTTCTGCGCAAGATCCGGGCGGCCCACATCGCCTACAAATAAAGTATCGCCGGTAAACACCGCATGATCTTTACCGTTCTCATCTTTTAATAAAAAACAACTGCTTTCCAGCGTGTGGCCGGGTGTATGCAAAACTTCAACTTTCAATTTTCCGATCTCAAATATTTCGCCGTCTTTGGCTACATGCACAGGAAACTTTGTAACCGTGCCTGGGCCATAGACAATAGTGGCGCCGGTTGCAGCGGCAAGGTCGAGATGACCGCTCACAAAATCAGCGTGAAAATGCGTCTCAAAAATATATTTGATCTTTGTTTTGCGCTCCTGTGCCAGTTCAAGATATTCTTCAATATCGCGCAATGGGTCAACAATGGCGGCGATCCCGTCACTTTCTATATAATATGCAGCCTCGCTAATGCAACCCGTATACAATTGCTTTATGAACATACCTGTGATTTTAAGCAAAGATAATGGCAAGGTTCAGGCCAAAGGATACGCAAAACGGAAAAAGGGCTGAATTGGCATAAAACCTGTCAACCTACCAGTGTTTCCACGAATTGGACCACTTCTGCCAAACGGGTATAATTCACCGAATAGAAGATGAATTTACCATCGCGCGAAGTGGCAACAATACCTGCCCGACGCAAAATAGCCAGGTGTTGGGAGGCTACTGATTGCTCAAGGCGGAGCTTCACATAGATCTCCGTTACAGTCATTTTCTGGTGCTCATCCAGCAATTTAATGATCTGTTGACGAAGCTTGTGGTTAATGGATCTGAGGATAAGTGAAGCTTTCTTGGTGTGCAAAAAATCTACCTTTATCTGCGTTTTGCCGTTTATCAGGACGACAGCTTGTAATGATTGGGTCATGACAATAAGAGTTATAATTGGGGGGTGATAAAACTAAACTCGCTTAAATAAAGTTAAACAATTTGTTTTGGGATTCATAGTATAAATTTTACGAATATTTTTTTCCTTTGATTTAACTCTTTTTCCGGGTATCAAAAAACTCCTTCACATAGAGCGGTTCGCTGTAAGCAAGATCAGCGAAATGGTTTGATTGATAGGCTTTTACTGCCCTTATGGCGAGTTGCGAAGCGTTATGCTGGATATTTAGAAAGGTTGCAGCAGAATTCAATAACGAATCTTTTAGTTTATGATGCCCGCTTCCACTAAAGATCATAGGATGAGCAGATAATTGCGCGGAAAAAGCGTTTTCATCAATTACCAATGCATGCGGCGGTTCTATTTCGTTGAGAGACGGATCGTAGAGTGCGGTAAAAACTTCCATCCTGCGGGCATCTATTAATGGACATAAAAGTGTTGATGGATCGATGTGTTGATCGTTGGCTTGATAATGGGAAAGAATAGCCTGTGCCATTACTTCCAATGTATTTATTAATATCAATGGTTTTTGTAAAACATAACAGATTCCCTTTGCTGATGCGAGCCCAACCCGCAATCCTGTATAGCTACCAGGGCCCGAGGTGACGGCGATTGCATCTAATTGTGATAATGTGTAACCGCTTTCTGTCATCAATTGCTGAATAGCCGGTTGTACAAAAGAAGCGTGGTTCTTTTGCTCGGTGCTTTCGATCAAACCAAGAATAGTATCGTCTTTGCTGAGGCAAACACTGGCATGTTCAGTAGCGGTATCTATATTGAGTAAAAGAGGCATGGTGGTGTTTAACTTTTGGAAAGTTTTATAACTTTCCAAAAGTTGCTATTTTAGTAAGAATTTCTTTTTCTAGTTCAGGCGCTACATCATACCTGGCATCTTTTCCGCTTAACTTTTTCAGCAAAGCATATATTTTTTGTAACCCGATCTTTTTACTCCATTCGAAGGGACCATAAGGATAATTGGTTCCGAGTTTCATAGCAATATCTATTTCAGCTTTACTGCTGATGCCATCGCCCAAACCAAAATACGCTTCATTGATGATCATGGCAATGATCCTTGCTGCGATCATGCCGGGTATATCTGGAACCAATTGGTATTTCCATCCTAAAGCATCCAATATCGTTAGATCGCTCAGTTGCGAATCCGTAGCTGCCACTTCAATAATATCCCTTTTCAAAAATCCATCCCATGCATTGACACGAATATAATTTGCGGGCAATTCTTCACCCGTAGCGATCACTGCATTCACAAAAACCGGTTTATTGGGGATTGCGGGAAATGCGGCTCCATCCTCTTCAAAACAAAGATCAAAATAAGCATCTGCACCGGGAATGATCCCTTCTGTATCCAGGAAGCTGACCCATAGTTCAGCAGGAACACCCTTGGAAAGGAATTCCTGTTTCTGTTGTGCATCCGCTTTGACCACTATATGCATACCTGCCGCTTAAAGCGCAAATTTAGGTTGGCTGGTTGATAGAAAAGCAGCAATTTGCTGTTGATTAAAACAAATCCCATGGCAAAACAGATCATCCAGACAGACAAAGCACCGGCACCAATCGGCCCATACAACCAGGCAGTTAAAGCAAACGGGTTATTATTTGTAAGCGGACAGGTCGCATTTATTCCCGCAACCGGCGAGCTTGAAACTAGTAATATCCAGGCAGAAACGCACCAGGTGATGAAGAACATCGAAGCTGTGCTCAGCGAGGCAAAACTTACTTTCGGCCATATCGTAAAAACAACCATTTTCCTAAGCGATATGGGCCTTTTTGCACAGGTAAACGAAGTATACGGTACTTATTTCTCCGGCGATTACCCCGCGCGTGAAACCGTTGCGGTGAAAGGATTGCCAAGAGGTGTGAATGTTGAGATCAGCGTGATTGCTGTGGTCGATCTGTAGAATAATGAACACTGAGCAAGGAATTTTGAATGTTGAAATAGGACCTCCGTTGTTATCGGGTGATCTACAATAGCGGAGGTTCCATCACTTCAACATTCAAAATTCCTTGCTCGATATTCATTATTCACTCTCCTTTGATAGTACCGAATAACTCGTTGTAAAAACCTTCTCTGTCCCGGGAGCCAGCAATATCAATCCCATTCCATTATTAAAATTATTCGGGGCGCCGCTAAGGTTCTCAATGGCAACGCTGTTGCGATGTGGTGGAATATATATTTGAAGTAGCGGATAACTTTTATCGGGCTCTATCGTCAACCTGAATGCATCATTTTCCAAAACACATTTTGCGGCAATGTTGGGATTCAGTTCAAATGAATTATCCAGTTCAATGCCGCGCAGGGAAGTTCCGTTTGTAAAACGGGTATCAGTAAATTTTTTCCCGGTGGGAAGTAATGCCGAATCATACTCAAGCTGGCAATCACTATCAAATTGTAATGTGCAGTCATCCACTGATCCACCCAAAGTAAAATATGGATGCCAGCCATCGGCAATAGGAATGCTTGTTTTATTTTGATGTGTAAGACTTGTGCTCACACTCAATTTATTTCCCGCTTCTAATTTCCAGCTAATGCTCATTTTGTATGGAAATGGATAACCCGCATCGGTTCCGGCATAATCAAATTCCAGAGTTACACTTGCCGCAACAGGATTTGATAAAGTTTGTACTACTTCAAATGCCGCATCATATAATAATCCATGGATTGCATGGCCCTCAAGAAAATGTTTTTGAATAGTATATTCTTTGTTTTCAAACCTGTATTCCCCGCGATTCATCCTGCATACAAAAGGACTGAGCTTCGTGCTTTTGAAACCATTGGTAATGTTTTCCATAGCATTTTTCACAGAAGAGAATCCATCAATCATATTGATCAGGTGCCCTTTGCTCGGTATCCGGAAAGCGTTTAATAATCCGCCAAAACCATAGATCTCAGCCTGGCAACCGGTTTCAGTATCTGTTAATGTAATAACAGGATGGCCCGATTCCCGGGTAACGTTCGTTTCAAAAGGCATGGCTTGTTGTTTCGTGTTTGAATGTAAGAAGATTTGAAGTAAATGAGTTCCCCAACTAAAAGCTAACGCTTGTTAACCTTTGCGCTTAATACTGTAAATTTGCGGTGAGTTAAAATAGGATCATGTCGTATAAGCCCAAACATAAAGTTCGAATTGTAACCGCTGCCAGTTTATTTGATGGGCATGATGCTGCGATAAATATCATGCGCCGAATCCTGCAATCCAAGGGCGCCGAGATCATTCACCTTGGCCATAACCGCAGCGTGGCTGATATTGTTGAATGCGCCATTGAAGAAGATGTACAGGGAATTGCCATTACGAGTTACCAGGGTGGGCATGTTGAGTTCTTTAAATACATGAAGGACTTGCTTGATCAAAATGGTTGCGGCCATATCAAGATCTTTGGTGGCGGCGGCGGAACGATCCTACCTGAAGAAATACGGGAACTGCATCTCTATGGCATCACCCGCATTTACAGCCCCGATGATGGTCGCCATATGGGCCTCGAAGGAATGATCGAAGACGTGATCAAACAATGCGATTTCAGCCTCAATGGAAATGGAGACTATAAAAAACCCATGACCCTCGGCGAAGTTAAAGATGTAAGAAAAGTTGCCCGCCTCATAACCAATGCAGAAAACGGAGTTCAGCCATCCAACATCGAGCAACGCACAGACAGTCTCCAAACAACCACAAACCACAAACCACAAACCACAAACGAACCCATTCCCGTTCTCGGCATAACCGGCACAGGCGGCGCAGGAAAAAGTTCTGTTACTGATGAAATTGTACGACGTTATCTCCACACATTCACAGATAAAACCATCGCGGTTATATCTGTTGACCCATCCAAGAAAAAAACCGGCGGCGCTTTATTGGGCGATAGGATCCGGATGAATGCCATTTCGCATGGCCGTGCATACATGCGCAGCCTCGCCACACGTGATGATAATACCGCACTGAGTGCACATGTGCAGGATGCGATCGATATCTGCAAAGCAACAGGATTTGATCTCATTATTTTAGAATCCGCCGGTGTTGGGCAAAGCGATGTTTCTGTTTTGGAGTATTGTGATGTGAGTTTGTACGTGATGACTCCCGAGTATGGCGCTGCATCTCAATTAGAGAAGATCAATATGCTGGACTATGCGGATGTTGTATGCATTAACAAATTTGATAAAGCAGGCGCATTGGATGCATTGCATGATGTACGCAAACAGTTCAAACGCAATCACGGATTATGGAGTGCAAAGGATGAAGAACTGCCTATTGTAGGAACCATTGCTGCGCAATTCAATGATATTGGTGTAA
>JAQBNJ010000536.1 GCA_028288645.1 Sediminibacterium sp. | reverse complement strand
AACGGAACCTGGAAAGCAACCGGAGGATTTATCGTCCACATCTCAGGTGTTTCCTCTACTGTTATGGGGCGGGGTACTGTTTCAGCGGTGGGAAATTCTTTTCCTTCCGCTGCGGCTGGCGGCGAATGTATGTCTGAGGTGGAATACATCCGCGGCGGTTATTGGGAAGCGTACTTCAATACCTATTTTACCAGCTCAGGCTGGAAAAGAGGTGGCGTAGTTGGACTCGCCATGAATGATGCGGGGACGGAGTTTAAAATCGGCTCAGCCGTTTATGTAAGGCAATGATGGGTACAAGCAAACAGCCACCGGTTATTAACCGGTGGCCGTTGTTTATTAAAACCAATAGGTGTATTTAGAAATTATCGTCTTCTTCTGTATTCACTACTTCATATCCATCTCTTCCGTCTACAGAAACAGGCAGGTAATAAGTGCCATTGTACTCGAGGTAAACGGTGTCATTGATCTTTACTTCTTTAGCGCCTTCCGGTAAGTCATATACCACAGCTCCCGGAGGTGCTGGTACAATTTCGTAGCGGTCAGTGCCGGGAACATAGAAAGTTCCTGCATAATAGTAATAGAGATCACCATCCACATTAACCGTAGTAAAGCCTTTTGGTAAAGTATTCACATTGGCTCCTATCGGTGCAGGTATTACCCTGTAACCGTTATCATAAGGTTCATAGTAAATACCCTGGTCATACCAGTAACGATTGTTGTTCCATGAGAACCAGATCGCTGATGAGGCCAATGAACCCAGGAAATAACCAAAGGGATGATAGAACGATCCATAATAATAAGGCCTGTAGGCATGGTAACTATAATTGTAGTGTGTATAGAACCTGGTTCCCTGCCAGATCACCGGCGGACGGCTATAACGAGGTCGTGAGCCATAATAGGAACCAATATTGTAACTCCTGTTGGTATAATTACGGTTGTAAACGCGGTTATTGTTATAAACCCTGTTATTGCTGGTCCTGTTATTATTATAGCTACCGTTGTTATAAGTCCTGCTATTGTTATAGCCCCTGTTATTATTCGCTGTTACACGGCTATTATCAGGAGTGGGCCTGTTCACACGGTTATTCCGCCTGGCATCCGTAGGTGTACTGTTGTTGTTCACGGAAGGCCTTTGTACGGAAGGCTGTGGCTGCCCCTGTCCAAAACCACCTCTGTTGTTTCTTTGCACAGTTGTAGGCTGTTGCTGCTGCTGACGCTGCTCCTGGCCAAATCCGCCCGCATTCCGCTGCTGCGGTTGGCGCTCCACACGTCTTTGTGCAGTTGGCGCTTCAGCACTGGGCCTTTGCACAACAGGGTTCCTGTTTTCAAAAGTTCTTTGCTCCCGCTGTTGTTGCTGACCCATCCGGGAACGATTCTCGGAAGCAGCACCGGGCATTTGTCTTTGACCGACTGATGGCTTTTGTCTTGCTTCCTGTCTTTGAGGGGCAGTTTGTCTTTCAGCTCCCTTTTCTCCGCCACCGCGGCCACCTCTTTGCGCAAAACTCATAGTACCTGCGGAAAGCATTAAGAAAGCCAATCCCAGTTTATATGATTTGAACGAAATACTCTTTTTCATGATTCACAATTTTGATGATATGTATAGGATATGCAATTGGCATGCCTGTTTAATAATTTTTTTCAGAATTCACCGATATGAGGGGATTTACACCGCCATTAACATTTCATTATGATAATATAGGCGGTATTGGCACGCTCAATTAACCCGTTTGATATCCGCACCCAAATTGCGCAATCTTTCATCTATATACTGGTACCCCCGATCTATCTGCTCGATATTCTGTATCACACTTTTTCCTTCCGCGCTTAATGCGGCAATAAGCAGCGCCTGTCCGGCACGTATATCCGGGCTGCTCATGGTAATGCCACGAAGTTGGTGATGCCTGCCGAGGCCGATCACAGTTGCGCGGTGCGGGTCGCAGAGAATGATCTGAGCGCCCATATCAATTAATTTATCGGTAAAGAACAAACGGCTCTCAAACATTTTCTGGTGAATCAATACGCTGCCCCGCGCCTGCGTGGCAACCACTAAAATGATACTTAACAGGTCGGGCGTAAATCCGGGCCAGGGATGATCATAGATGGTTAAGATGCCACCATCCATAAAAGTCTGTATCTCGTAGCAGTCCTGCTCGGGAATATAAATATCATCGCCATTGATATCGAACCGGATACCCAACTGGCGGAATTTTTCGGGGATCACGCCCAGGTGTTCTACGCCTGCATCTTTAATGGTGATTTCGCTTTGTGTCATAGCAGCGAGGCCGATGAAACTCCCGATCTCTATCATATCCGGCAACATGCGGTGTATGGTGCCGCCTAAAACGCTTACGCCTTCGATCACCAATAAATTACTGCCGATGCCGCTGATCTTTGCACCCATCCTGTTAAGCATCCTGCATAATTGCTGAACATAGGGTTCGCAGGCAGCATTATATATAGTAGTGGTTCCTTCTGCTAAAACTGCGGCCATTACAATATTTGCTGTACCGGTAACAGAAGGTTCGTCCAGCATCATATAGGTGCCGCGCAGTTGGGGAGAGGATAATTTAAAACAACCCAGCACATCATCATATTCATATTTCGCGCCTAGTTTTTCAAAACCGATGATATGAGTATCCAATCTTCGTCTGCCGATCTTGTCACCGCCCGGCTTGGGTATATAAGCCCTTTTAAATCTTGCCAGCATGGGTCCGGCGAACATCACACTGCCACGCAGTTTGCCACCTTTTTTTCTGAATTCTTCTGATGCCAGGTAATCCGCATCAATATCATCCGCCTGGAAAGTGCAGTTATCCCTTGAGGAACGGGTTATTTTCACGCCAATATCCTGCAGCAATTCTATCAGCAAATTCACATCCAGTATATCGGGAATATTTGAAATAGTAACCGGCTCCGCTGTTAACAAAACAGCCGATAAGATCTGCAAAGCCTCATTCTTCGCCCCTTGCGGAATGATCTCTCCCTTTAGTTTATTACCGCCAATCACTTCAAATGAACTCATATAAATAGATTGAAAATTCGCTGGTGAAATTGTATTACGAATATAGTTTATCGTTGTGTTTGTTTGGTAAAGAGTTGTTGATGGATTTGCCGCGCCCTTCAGGGCGTGGATTTGGGAATCTCATATTTTTTATTGGGACTTTAGTCCCCGGTATCATTTACACCGGGGACTAAAGCCCCAATAGAAACACTAGATATAATTTTTATTCCACGCCTTGAGGGGCGCGACAAAAAATAGCGCGGCAAATAACCACAATAAAAAAGCATCGAGTTTCTTCGATGCTTCCTGAATTATTTGAAGATGTACTAATACCTTTTCTTAAACTGCCCGCCTCTTCCTTCCTGTCTCGGGCCATTGTTATTACCCCGGTTACCGCCATTTCCCTGGCCGCCACGGTTGTTATTGTCTCTTTGGCCGCCGCCACTGTTGCTTCTTCCCGGGCCGCCACCACGGTTATTATTATCTCTCTGGCCACCACCGGTTCTTCCACCGCCACTGCGCCCGCCGAAATTTTGCTGCCAGCGTCCGCCGCCACTGCGTGGGTATTCATCGCGCTCAAAATTCTGATTGCGGTGTTTAATATATGGTGTGTTGCTGAATTCCAATTGTCCGCCGGTGATGCTATTCAATTCGGTCCGTATCGTATCATCATGCACCAGTTCTTTGTGCCAGTTGCTATACGCCAGTTTCATGTAATAGGCGATCGCATGCGCAAATCCTGCTTTCTTTTCAGGATCTTCTTCTTTCAAAGCCTTGTCTATCACCACTTCCAGGTTCTTCCCAAGATGCGCATATTTAGGATGACGCTTAGGGTAAGGTATCGGGTCTGGTTTCTGTTTGTAGGTTTCTTTTTGCGGAATCGGATAAGGACTATCCACATCTAATGTAAAATCACTGATAAAGAACAGGTGGTCCCAGAGCTTATGCCTGAAGTCTTCCACGTTCTTTAAATGCGGATTCACAAAACCCATCAGTTCTATTACGCATTGCGCCTGTTGCTGGCGTTTTTCCTTGTCTTCAATTGTCAGCAAATATTCCACCATACGCTGCACATGGCGGCCGTATTCTTTCATACCAAGGTGATTTCGCTCTGTATTGTATTCCATGAGATTCTCCATCTGTACCAACAAATATAAGCGATTATCGGCTATTCTTCGGATTTGAGGGTAGGAAGGGCAGGTTTGGGAATACTTTCACGATTTATATTTCACGCAAGGCGCCAAGGAGCCAAGACGCAAAGTCAAAACCAAAGCAGCTCTTTGCCTTTGCGTGAAAAAAAGCCTCACCATAACCCATTTTCTTATTTGTAAACCAGCACCTGTACATATAGCATCACCTGTTGTGTCACTCACTTTAGCGTTCAGAACAATGATCAGCAGTGAGAATGCAATAAAATCAAGGGTAGCATCCTCATCCTATTCATCTGCGGTTTATCTTCGCTTTATGGAACAGTTAGTGCAACAGATCAATGCATATAGGGATGAGATTACCGCTTTCGCCGCTACAACCCCCGAATCGGTAGAGGAATTCCGCATTAAATGGCTCGGAACAAAAGGCCTGGTAAAAGCCATCATGGGCGAAATGCGCAATGTGCCCAACGATCGTAAAAAAGAATTCGGACAAGTGCTCAACGATTTTAAAATCTTCGTCGAAGAAAAATATGAATCCATAAAGGAGGTCAACCACAAACCACAAACTACAAACCACAAACAAATAGACCTGAGTTTGCCAGGTGATCCTGTTGCCGTCGGCACGCGCCATCCATTGAATATCGTCCGCAACCAGATCGTATCCATTTTCAAACGTTTAGGTTTCGCTGTTGCGGAAGGGCCTGAGATAGAAGACGACTGGCACAATTTCGGCGCCATGAACCTGCCGGAGGACCATCCCGCGCGCGATATGCAGGATACATTTTATATCAACCAAAACCCATCATGGCTCCTGCGCACACATACCAGCAGTGTACAGGCCCGCGTGATGGAAACACAAAAACCACCTATCCGCGTGATCTGCCCGGGACGTGTGTATAGGAACGAAACCATCAGCGCCCGCGCGCATTGCTTTTTTCACCAGGTAGAAGGATTGTATGTAGATGAGAATGTAAGCTTTGCCGATCTCAAACAAACTTTATACTTCTTTGTACAGGAAATGTTCGGCAACGATGTGAAAGTGCGTTTCCGCCCGAGTTACTTTCCTTTCACCGAACCAAGCGCCGAAATGGATATCAGTTGTTTGATCTGTAAAGGCGAAGGCTGCAATATCTGCAAACACACAGGCTGGGTAGAAATTTTAGGAAGCGGTATGGTACATCCGAATGTGCTCGACAATTTTGGCATCGACTCAAATAAATATACCGGCTTTGCTTTTGGTATGGGCGTTGAACGCATCACGCAGCTGAAATACCAGGTGAATGATCTCCGTTTGTATTCACAGAACGATGTACGTTTCCTGAAACAGTTTACGGGAGTGGTGTAGAATATTGAATATTGAACAAGGAATATAGAATGTTGAAGTAAGACCTCCGCTTCTTTGTACAATTTCAAAAATGCGGCAACCCCACCTCAAAATTCTACATTCCTTGTTCAATATTCATTATTCAAATAAGTTATCACCCGCAAGAGAGTTAAGCATCGTATTTGGTGTATTCTTCGACGCCAATCTTTTAAAAGAAGCAGATGCTGCTAAGAGAATCATCGCTGCATTGATCATGCTTGCGGGTATCGTCCTGTTGGCTTTGGGGTAACACAAGATGTTAATATTGTGATTGTGTAACAATACCTTTTTTTCTGCAACGTTGATTGGATCAGTTCATAGGCATATTTTATTTTCTATGTAATAAAACAGGTTTAGATAGAATACTTACGTTATTATGCAAGAGGGCAGCTTTATTAGCCTATCTTACCCGGGCACTAAATGTGAGGGTTCCGGATATGCTTGCAATTCTTTGTTTTTTCATGGGACATTGGTTCCTGTCGTTGTTTTTTCATTCTTTCTTTTTACACCGTTTCTGTTCACATAAGATGTACACAACGAGTAAGAACTGGGAACGCGCATTTTACCTGGTAACCTGGTTTGTACAGGGATCATCATTCCTGGTGCCGAGAGCGTATGGGGTGATGCACCGTATGCACCACACTTACAGCGATACGGAACAGGATCCGCATTCGCCACATTTTTTTAAAGATGTGTACCAGATGATGAAAAGTACCATCGTGATCTTCCGCGGGTTTTTAACGGGAAAAAATTTGCCCGATGCGCAGTTCACCACAGAATATTTACCTGTATGGGATAAGTTAGACAGGTTCGGTCACCACATTATTACACGGTTATTCTTTGGCGCAGCCTACATAGCTTTCTATATTTATTTTGCACCAAGTGCCTGGTTCTTTCTTTTATTACCCATTCATTTTATGATG
>JAQBNJ010000532.1 GCA_028288645.1 Sediminibacterium sp. | reverse complement strand
CGTTACGCTGGGAAGTGATATAGATTTTAATATCGGCAACTCGGTGATACAAAATGGCAATTCGCAATGGCTCCCGAATTTTACGATTGAATTTGTTTTAACGAAAGATAAAAAACTACGTCTCATCGTCTTCAACAAAGCCAGCCTCGATCTTACCGGAACCAGCTTCGGCCGGCGTAACAGGCAGGGTGTAAGTATTTCTTACCGCAAGGATTTTGAAAAATTGTTTGGTAATAAAGAAAAGGATATTGAGTTCAAGGCACCGGCGGATAGTACAGGGAAAGGAAATTAATCTTCTGCCTTAGATTGGAAAAAAAATTGCCACAGACGACACAGATTACCACAGACTTTTTCTGTGCTCATCTGTGTCGTCTGTGGCAAAAAAATTTCAGGCAATTAAGGTAGTATAGACTTCGGCAGTAGTTTACACCCCTTCATCCTATACACATAAAAATATCTCACAACCCCTCCACTCCTTCGCTGCATGATCAGATCAGGAATTTGAATTTCTGTAAAATATTGGCCATATGCTTCTCTCACATTCAAAGGAAGATTGGAAGGAACAATTGCATATGCATCATCACCCAAATGCAATGATTGTCTTTCTTTATTTAGCCAGGCAAATTTATGTATATCATCCAGATGACCGATACCAATAACGGCTAAACCTGTCTCTTTCGTCGTATAAAACTCGAGATGCCCCCCGGGAAACCATTTGTTTATGACCATTGGAGAATGTGGCTTCATCAGGCCTTTCGTTTCATCATCTTTTACCTTTGCAGCAAATGTTTTACTAAAATCTTTCCATCCGGAAAGATCAAGTGTGGGACAGTATTCACCATAATTTTCCCTGTCATGGCTACCGAAATTTACCGGTGATAGTCTAACCAAAACAACGCCTGCTATCAAAACAATGATCATCAATACTCCGGCCACTTTAATAAAACCGGGGAATATTTTGAATGATCTTCTTTCCAAAAATAATCCACCTACAAAGAACAAAGGAATATAACCCGGCCCGCTCCAATGCGGAAGAGTTGGATTTAAAAGCGATACACCCCAGAATAAAAAGATCATCGGCAGGCTCATGCATAGTAACCAGGTAGATGCTTTCTTCCTGTTAAAGCGGATGCGTTTGCGCAACATCGCAACTAACGATATCAGTAAAAGAATAAAGATGATGGGGTTCTGGTAAACAAATTCACCAGCTATTTCCCTTCCCAACATATCCCACTGGATGGTAGTATGCGTTACGCGGTCCGAATGATAGCGGTACGTGATGAAATCGTTGATCACGTTCCAATACACGATTGGCAATACACAAATCAGGGTAACCGCTACTGCTGCATACAAGCGCCAGTTCAATAACCATTTGATGCGTGTGATGAGGAGGAACAAACCAAATCCTGCCCACAGGTATAACCCATGCACTTTACACAAAGTGGCGAGGCCGATCATTAAACCCAGCATTAACCAGGTGCTTAATTTATTTTCATCATTCCGGATGAAGAGATGCGCCATGATATATAAAGCGCCTGTCCAGAAAGGCATTTGTGGAGAATCGGGAAGGATAAATAATCCCGCGATGATACCTGTATACACAGAACAGTTATAGATCAGCGCCGCATACCAACCCGTTTTTTCATTGGCTATGAGCTTTCCTGTTTTAAATATGAACCAGGTAGACAATGCGGCGCAAAGCACACTTCCCAAACGAAGTGATACTTCTGTTGCCCAATTAAGATTTAAGGAAGTAAGCCGTATCATCCATCCCACCATCGGCGGATGATCAAAATGGTTCCAGTCGGGCTGTACAGCGTAGGTCCAGTAGTACACTTCATCATTGCCCAGTTCGATCATTGAAGCGGTGATCAGTTTCAAAATAGAAACGATCAGGATCAACCAGAGGACTTTTTTTGAATATTGGCTGTTCATAGGAAGCTGTTAGCTTTTAGCAGTTAGCTATTAGCAAAAACCTGCGTGAGAATTATTGGATATCGCCTGGCACAAAACAAATACCATACCGGGCAAAGGCTTTTATCTTTAACTGTTACCTATTAACAGAAATTTGCACCAAACGGCTAATGCCTGACAGCTAATACCTAATACCTCACTTATCTACAAACCATCGCACTGCCAATTCATATCCTTTCAATCCCAATCCAAAGATACTGCCCGCAGATTTACCTGACACATGTGATAATTTCCTGAAGTCCTCTCTTGAGTGAACATTGCTGATATGTACCTCAACAACCAGTGTTTTGATCGCAGCGATCGCATCGCCGATAGCAACAGATGTATGTGTATAGCCTGCAGCATTTAATACAATGCCATCAAACTCATAGCCCACACGTTGCAGTTCGTTAATAAGTTCGCCCTCTACATTACTCTGGTAATAATGGAAATCAACCCGTGGGAATGTTGTTTTTAACTCATCCAGGTATTTTTCAAATGGCATATTGCCATAAATATCTGTTTCCCTTTTGCCAAGGAGATTGAGGTTGGGGCCGTTGATGATGGCGATTTTCATAACACGAATTACACGAATTTTTAGCACAACACGAATTTTGAAACACGAATTTTAGGGATAACACGAATTTTAAACGAATTACACGAATTGAATTGCAAGCACCCTACCCAAAGCGAAGCCGCTAAGAATACTCTCAGCGGCTTAGCCACTCAATTCGTGTAATTCGTTTAAAATTCGTGTTTCAAAATTCGTATTGGAATAAATTCGTGTTGTCAATTGACCATCATCTCTACGAACCTATCAAATAGATACCTGCTGTCATGAGGGCCGGGTGTGCTTTCGGGGTGATACTGCACACTGAATGCGGGCCTGTCTTTTAAACGGATCCCTTCTATCGAATCATCATTCAGGTTCACATGCGTTACTTCTACATTCGGGTGTTTGCGAACCGCTTCAGGATCCACGCCAAAACCATGGTTCTGTGTTGTGATCTCGCATTGGC
>JAQBNJ010000474.1 GCA_028288645.1 Sediminibacterium sp. | reverse complement strand
ATACACGATCTTATTCCCTGGTTAAGAAAAACTTATTCTTCTCCTTCAGTTTATCATCCTCAAACAATTCGAACGAGAACCATCCGGCATGTACGAAATCTGTTTTATCAAGAATGAATTCTGTTTCTTTTACCTGTTTGATCCTGAATAATTCGGACCCATCTTCTTCGTAAAAAATAATATGGTATCTGCGCCTGTTCGCCAATGGGAGAATAACGGTTACATATCCTTTGCTGTTGGTGAAGATATATTGTGACGGCCGCCACATGTATTTCGGTGCAAAAGGATGTATCTCTACCCGGTTACCTTCCTTGGCAAACAAAGTGTCTTTGGTTTGTGTGGCAATTGAATCTTTGAATTTTCGATAGAGGATCAGGTCCAGTTGCTGCAGCAGGCTGTCGTTACGGTAAATAAATACCGCAGCATTGGAAACAGTAACAAAACGATGCAACTGTACCCGCGATTCGCTAACCGCAAATAAAGTATCCCTGGTATATTCTTTGATCGAATCCTTGAATTGTTGGTAACGTTTTTTGTCCAGTTCGGCCAGCAACATATCCTTTTGATAAATACGTACGACATCTTTTTTCATTGCTAAGGGCACGGGTCGCCATTCAACGGCATTGGCATCTATCCTGTGTAAAATATCTTTTGTTTTGTTGACGGAATCTTTAAAATGTTTGTACTCATCTTTCGTTAACCGGAACAGTACCTGTTTGTTCAGGTAGATAGTTGTAATATCCCTGGCCGTTTCAAAGGATGGTAGAGGTGATGCCACAGCAGGCGGCGGTTGTGTTTCTACCATAACAGCACGCGTAAAGAAATAGGCGCCGCCTTCTATCACATAAAACAGGCGGTAATAGGCTTTGCCGGTAATGGGTTTATTATCTACAAATCCATTGTTGACAAGTTCCGGCGACAGGGCAGAAAAAATGGTTCTGAAATTTTTACTGCTATCGACAGACCGTTGAACAGCTATCTGTACACAGTTGTGTTCAGGGCTGTACCAGCTCACCTGTATCTTGCCTCTTGTTAATTCTTTTACCGTAAGATCAGGTAAAGGATTTTGTGCCCCAACATGAATGGAGAATAGTGATCCCAGGAAAAAAAGTAAACTGCTGATTGGCTTCATTGTCTGCAAATATAAAATCTGAAAGCTTATGAAAAAGGTAATGTATTGGGCGGAAGGGAAGTATTCCCCTGAAGTCCGCCGCTATGGATCAATAAAATCCGTGCCCCGCCGGGGAAACGGTTAGCCGCAATAAGATCTTTTGCCGCAAATAAAAGTTTTGAAGTGTATACAATATCAGTGGGAACATTTTCTTTTGCCCAGGTATCCCGCATAAAGGCGATCAGTTCGGGTGGGTGTTTGGCATAGCCGCCAAAATGATAATTATGCAGGATGGAAAAAGGTTTCATCCTGTCCTCATTGGTCAATAGTGAAAGAACTTCCTTCTCCAGTGTCATATGATTCTTCAATACACTTATGCCGATGATCTCCTGGCCGGGTAATGCTGAACGGACCAACCCCGATAGCATGGTGCCGGTTCCTGCCGCACAAAGGATATGTGAATAGGCGCGGGTATCGGCAGCTTGTAAAATATCGGCCGCGCCTTTGGAACCCGGTTCACCATATCCGCCCTCCATTACCCAATAAAACCCTTGCTTACTCTCTGCCAGCATGATCATTTCTTTATCGCGGTACAATTCCCTTTCTATAAATACCAGGTCCATGCCATAGTTGGACGCATCCCGTAAAGTGGCAGAGGGAGTCGCCGATATTTCACCTCTTATAAAACCGATGCTTTGCAGACCTGCTTCTTTTGCCGCATAAGCCGTAGCCACAATATGATTGGAATAAGCGCCGCCGAAAGTGGCAATAGTTTTTTTATTCTGCGCTAAGGCATCTTCAAGATAATATTTCAGTTTGAACCATTTGTTGCCGGATACGATGGGATGTAACAGGTCGAGCCTGAGTATATCCACCTGCACATCCTGTGTAGAAAAATGGGGAAGGTGCTGAATTGCTATCTTTTCTAAACTTTCTATCATCTTAACTGTTTGTACCCAATACGAAATCCTTTAGCTTCGCAATTCTTAAAAGTACTGCATGAAACCTACACTTGTAATTTTAGCTGCCGGAATGGCCAGTCGTTATGGAAGTATGAAACAGATCGAATCTTTCGGCCCGGGTGGTGAAACCATTATGGATTATTCCATTTATGATGCGATGAGGGCAGGATTCGGCAAGGTCGTGTTTATCATCCGTGAAGAATTTGCTGAGAATTTCAAAGCTATTTTTGAGCCGAAATTAAAAGGGCGTATTGAAACGGATTATGCTTTCCAGCATTTACATTCATTTACGGGAGGAAGAGAAATCCCTGCGGAAAGAACGAAACCATGGGGTACAGCGCATGCCGTTCTTTGTTGTAAAGGAAAAGTAAATGAACCTTTTGCTGTGATCAATGCAGACGATTATTATGGCCGCGATGCTTTTGTAAAAGCCTATGATTTTCTTACTACCCAATGCAATGAAAAGACCTATTGCATTATCGGGTATGAATTAAAGAATACACTAAGCGATAACGGAACCGTAAGCCGCGGTGTATGTGAAGTGAATGCAGATAATAACCTGACGGATATCAACGAACGTTTAGGGATCGTGCGCGGTGAGGACGGGAAAGTTACTTATGAAGATGGCAACGGCCTTCATGAAGTTTCGGAAGACAGCCTCGTAAGCATGAACTATCTCTGTTTCGCGCCGGGTTTTATTGATGTTTGCGAAGAACAGTTTCTTCATTTCCTGGATGAGCGAAAGAATGAACCCAAAGCAGAATTCTTTATTCCTATTGTTACCAAATATTTTATTGACTCAGGCAAAGGCGAAATAAAAGTAATTCCTACCTCTGCCAAATGGTTTGGTGTAACTTATAAAGAAGATGCACCTGGTGTGCAGGCAAGTATCAATGCATTAGTGGAAGCGGGGGAGTACCCGGCTTCATTGTGGGCCTAGTTTATTTACTTCGAAAATATATTTCACGCAAAGGCGCCAAGGTGCCAAGGCGCAAAGAATTTACGAAAAAACTTTGCGCCTTGGCTTCTTTGCGTCTTTGCGTGAAATTTTTTGATATTCGGATATCGCGCAATCTCTGAAAGAAAATAGTAGTATTTTCAATGTATCCAAAATAGCTTCTTATGTCGCACCAGCCACACGATATATTCGAGAACCGCAGCCAGTTCCAATTGGAACGCCTGATCCTTTTCAGTGATGCGGTATTTGCCATTGCGATCACCTTGCTTGTTATCGAACTCAAAATTCCTGAACTGGAAGAACATGAAACATTGATCCATGCTTTTGAACGAACCGGCAGTTTTTACAGCTTTTTCGGTCTTGCCTTAAGCTTTGCGATCATCGGTCAATTCTGGACAAATCATCACAAGCTTTTTGGATACGTGAATAGTTATACCGGCAAATTGTTATGGCTCAACCTGCACACACTTTTCTGGACCATATTGATGCCATTCAGCACTGCATTAACTTCTAAATATGCGCCCCATAATGATGTGTGGATGCTGTATTGTTTTAACCTGTTTATGATCGGTATCTGCATGTATTTTCTTTGGCGGTATGTCAGTAATCCAAAAAGAAATATTTCCTGGATCGCGCATGATCCCCTGATCCGGAAATCAGCGAGGGTCAGAAGCCTCACCATCGCACTGATCTTTCTTTCGGGAGCGATATTATGTATGTTTAACTGGGAACCCACTTCACTTGCGGCCCGTTTTGTATTCTTTCTTATTGGACCCGCTATGTTCATTATCAGCAGGAAATATCCCAAAAAAAATAACCCCGCTTAAAAAGCAGGGCCATGTATTAAACAAACTCAACTGTAATTCTTATTGATTGTTGTATGCTTTCACGTAAAAAACACAATCTTCCACTTTAGAGATCTGTTGTTTTCTCTCTACGCCTTTTAAGGAAGAACGGTTAGATATTTTTATGTTTTTGAAAGTGGTGTCATTTTCCTGCAGGTCTTCTACCATACGATAGATATTCTTTGATTTGATTGCAAAAGCAACACCTTGCGCCTGTGCCTGGCGCGTACTTAAGATCCCGATCACTTCACCACTGTTATTAAATACCGGTGCGCCTGAATTACCAGGGTTAGCGCTGATGGATATCTGGTAGGAGAGAGAGTCGCCATTAAGGCCGGTTCTTGCACTCAGGTATCCTTCACCATATACGATATCATTACGCGGGTATCCTAAGGTAAAAATAGATTCACCCAGTTCAGTGCTTCCCTTGCGAATACCGTAAGGCAGCCCTTTCAATGGAACATAATTAGCATCGCTGATCTTCAGGATAGCAAGATCCTTTTCTTTGTCAATATCAACAATGGTTGCTTCAAACTCCTGCCCTTTGCTGTTTACAACTACGGCGCCGGATCCCTTTAAAACGTGTGCATTGGTAACAATATATCCCTTGGTATCGATCAGGAATCCTGAACCGCCACTGATAAATGTTATGTCTTTTTTAGGATTTTTGCTGTTCCTCGCATCCTCTTTCAGGTATCCAAGTGTACCTTTTACCACGCTCATATCTGAACTCAGTTGCTCTAACTGGCTGTTATTAACGGGAGCGAAATAAACCATCAATCCACTGATCACTAGAGCGATCGCACCACCAGCAGATGCAGCAATAGCTGTAACTTTTTTGTATTTGTTCCAAAGTTGAATAACCTTTCCCTTGGTAGTGAGTTCACCACCTTCATTCACTTCACCGCGCTCTAATAATTTGGCGTGAGTAGACTGTAAACTGAGTTTCAGGTTACGATGAACCGAATAGATATCCATCTGGTGCAGGAACATGCTGTGTTCTACCACCATCTGGTCTATCTCAGGGGTATTTTTCCGGAGCGTTTCAAAATAGTCGCGTTCAGCGGCATCCATATCGCCGTTGAGGTACCTTTCGATCGCTTCTAATAATAAAATGTCGTCCATGGTATTTAGTCTCCGATATTATATTGCGAGAAGAATAATTTCTTCAGCCGCATCAAACATTTGTATTTCTGGTTCTTGGCATTATCGGCGTTGGTGTAACCAAATTCGGTTGCCAATTCCTGCATGCCCATTTTTTTCAGGTAATAACCTTCCAACAAACTCTTGCAAGGTTCACCCAAACTGTTCATCGCCCGGTCCATGATAGCAAA
>JAQBNJ010000471.1 GCA_028288645.1 Sediminibacterium sp. | reverse complement strand
ACCGCCATAATAGGCTTTGTTCTTTTTACCAAGATTTTCTACGAGGAAAAGAAGACCCACACCTGCGAGGATTCCCATAAACACGAGGCCGGCCATGGTACCATCCAGCGGAACGACCTCAGTTGATTCTGAAGAAGCCATGATCAACGCACCCACAATACCCAACACTCCGCCAATGATCAGCAGGCGAAGAAACCATTTGCGCAGCACATCATATTTGAAACTTTCCCTCCTGCGGAAATAATACACCATTACAATGGCAGGAATGGTCAAAAGGTTCAGCAAGTGAACACCGATAGACAATCCCATCAGGAAGAAAATAAAGACGATCCATTTATCAGCGCCCGGCTCATCGGCATGGTTCTCCCATTTGAGGATGGCCCAGAATACAATGGCGGTAAAGAAGGAAGACATGGCCTACACCTCGCCTTCCACAGCACTGTACCAGAAAGAATCACTGAAAGTATACGCCAAAGCACCAACGGCGCCGGCACCCATGATGGACCAGATCTGTGATTTAGTTAAGATATCACTTGTCTTCACATTCACAATACGTCTTGCGAAGTGTGTAATGGTCCAGAACAGGAATAAAATGGTAAATCCGCTGGCCAATGCACTCATTACGTTAACGGCTTTAGCCGCGGTAAGCGGGTTATCGCCGAACAGGATAATGAACATACGGCCCAGCATTACAAACAAAGGCGCTCCCGGCGGGTGAGGGATCTGTAGTTTATAACAGCTACTCACAAACTCGCCGCAATCCCAGAAACTGCCACCAGCTTCCGCGGTTAAAATGTACACGGTACAGGCGATCAGGCATACCACCCATCCAACAATGTTATTGATCTTCTTAAACTGCATTTGTTTTGGTTTTTTAAGACTGGCAAACATAACTTTTTAATCCTAAAATGGGACGCAGTAACTTGTTTTTTTAGGAAACATTAGAACAGTTTGTGGTTTGTAGTTTGTGGTTTGTAGTTCGTTAAAAACTGGCAGGAACCACAAACCACAAACTACAAACTACAAACCTTTCCTATCTTTGCGCTCTTTATGAATCAAAAACGCACAGTCGCTTTTCACACCCTGGGTTGTAAACTGAACTTTTCGGAGACCTCTACGCTTTCCCGTATGCTGGAAAACGAGGGTTTTGAAAAGAAGGGTTTTGACGACCTGGCCGACGTGTACGTGATCAATACCTGCTCTGTAACAGATAATGCCGATAAGGAGTGCCGCCACCTGGTAAGAAGGATTCAGCGTAAGGCACCGGATAGTTTTGTGGTGATCACCGGCTGTTATGCGCAACTGAAACCCAAAGAGATAGCTTCTATACCCGGGGTTGATCTTGTACTGGGCGCTGCCGAAAAATTCAATATAGCCCAACATATCGGCGAACTGGCAAAGGGCGATCCTGCTAAGATCTGCAGCTGTGATATTGAGGATGTGAGTGGTTTTACCGCTTCTTTTTCCCAGAATGACCGCACCCGCACCTTTTTAAAAGTGCAGGACGGCTGCGATTATAACTGTTCTTTCTGCACCATTCCCATGGCAAGGGGCAAGAGCCGGAGCGATACGGTTGCGAATGTGCTTGCTCACGCCCAACAACTGGCTGCGGACGGCGTAAAAGAAATCGTACTCACCGGTGTTAACCTTGGCGATTTTGGAAAAGGTGGTGATGGCAACGGTAAATATGATGAGAATTTTTTCACGCTTGTAAAAGCATTGGATAAACTGGAAGGGATAGAACGCTACCGCATCTCCTCCATCGAGCCGAATTTATTGACCAACGAGATCATTGAATTTGTTGCCAACAGCGGTAAGTTCATGCCGCATTTTCATATCCCCCTGCAAAGCGGGAGTGATGAAGTATTGGGATTGATGAGGAGACGGTATAAAAAGGAACTCTATGCAGAAAGAGTGGGCCTGATCAAAAAACTAATGCCCCATTGCGCCATCGGTGTAGATGTGATCGTTGGTTTTCCCGGGGAAACAGATACACATTTTACAGAGACCTTTGACTTCCTTCATTCACTGGATATTTCTTACCTGCATGTATTTACTTATTCGGAAAGAGATAATACAAAAGCACTGGAGATCAAACCCGTTGTTCCGATCCATATCCGCAACGAAAGAAATAAAACCCTCCGCAATCTTTCTTATATGAAGATGCAATACTTTACCAGCCTGCATGCAGGACAAACACGTAAGGTATTATTTGAAATTTTTGAGAAGAATGGAATGATGGAAGGGTATACAGACAACTATTTACGCATCAGCACACCTTACAGGAAGGAATGGGCGAATGCGGTGGTGGAATGGACGGTGTAGAGTTGTCTATGGACGATGGACCATGAACTAAATCGGCGATAAATACTCAGCCGGAAACTCAACCACCATTACCTGGCCCAGGCTTTCTAATTTTACATACACTTTTTTCTTACCTCCGCGCAACACGGTTCCTTCGTTACCCATGAATACGCCGTGGTTTACTTTGATCTTTGTTTCTTCTTTGAAACCTTCCTGCGAGATAATGAAAATGCTGGCGTCTTTTTCTGCGAGATATTTTTTGATGATATCAACTTCGTCATCTTTGATCACTGCGGGTTTGCCGAGGTAGTACACAAAATTTAATACGCCATCCGTCATTAACACCTTGGCGCGTTCTGTATCATCTATCCTTACAAATACATAAGATTTGAACAGGGGATCCTCGATCACTTTTTTCCTGTCGCTCCATTGTCTTTCGATTTTTTGCAGGGGGCACCAGCTTTCAACCCCTTTCCTGATCAACACACTATCGATCTTTTTCTCCCAACGGGGTTTTGTATACAGTGCGTACCACTTTTTCTCAGCTTGCATTACGGGCAATCATTTTTAGACGGGGCAAATTAAGTAAAATCTTTGGGGATGCTGGATACTGGATACTGGATTCTTGACGCTGGATCCTGGCGCCTGGTATTGAGTACCCAGCATCCAGTATCCAGCATCTAGTATCCAGTTACGGTTTAACCAAAGCAGTCTGTACCTGCATCTTAGCCATATCACTTACCATATGCACAGTTTCATCAATATGCATATCGCTTTTTAATGATTTTAACCAGGCCTGGTAACGTTCGCCTTTTTGCTGATCAGGGTTGTTGTAGAATTTATCTTTGTCTGCGGCCAGCGCTGCCACATCCATTTCTTCTTTACTTTTTAATAAAGTATTGTTCTGGTTCACAGTAGAAATAATTCGTTTCTGCCGCTCGCGGAATGCTGTGATGTTCAGGTTTATTGGCAACTCTGCATTTTTAGACAGCCATTGAAGGTTACTGTTCAATGTAGTAAGTGCAGGATTGTTTTTGATCTTCGCGTTTTCTTTTTGCACAAGTGTCTCAAAACTATAGCTGCTCTGCCATGGCTGGTAAGGAACTTTAGGCACCTCATCATAAGGCAATGCATCGGGGTTATCTTTCTCGCGCGCTTTGTAATATTCGTACTGATCAGGAAGCACTACATCAGGAACGATTCCTTTCAATTGTGTAGATCCGCCATTCACGCGATAGAATTTCTGGAAGGTCAGGGTCATGGCGCCCATATCCGTTCTGCTGCTCGAGAGATCATTACGGTTGCCGAAAGGGATCTGTCTTTGCACCGTTCCTTTTCCATAAGTGGACGTGCTGCCGATAATAATACCACGTTTGTAATCCTGTATCGCACCTGCAAATATTTCACTGGCCGATGCACTGAATTCATTTACCATCACAGCCAGCGGACCATCGTATAAAACTGAATTATCATCATCCCTCCAGGTACTCTGGTCGATCTTTCCACCTCTTTCTTTCACCTGTACAACAGGACCGCTCTTGATAAAGAGTCCGACCATTTTCACCACTTCATACAAAGAACCACCACCGTTATTGCGGATATCCATTACAATACCGTCTACTTTCTCCGCTTTCAGTTTAACGATCTCTCTCGCAACATCCTGGGAGCAGCGGTGTCCATTCTCGTCTTCAAAATTTGCATAGAAATCGGGCAGCATAATATAGCCGATCTTATCTTTTCCGTTCTGGATCACGGCGCTGCGAACATCGAGTTCATCCTGTACCACTTCTTCACGGATCAGGCTGATAACAACAATAGACTGGTCCTGCTTTTTGATGGTAAGCTTTACTTCTGTCCCTTTATTTCCACGAATTAATTTTACCGCATCCGGTGTATCAAAACCACCTACATCAACGGGTTCACCGCTGCCTTGCGCCACTTTGGTGATCACATCCCCCACCACGATTTTTCCTGATTTCCAGGCAGCGCCCGCGGTAACGATGCTTGCGATCTTAACGCCATTATCATCTTTTTGCAAAGTGGCACCGATACCATAAAACCTACCGCTCATTCTTTCATCAAAAGCCCTTTTCTCCACCGGTGGAAAATAATCACTGTGTGGGTCCATCAGGTTCGTGATGACATTAATGAATGAATTAAAACGATCGTCTTCCTTAAATGTTTTTTCAATACGCTCGTAATTCTCGTTCATCAGTTTCAATACTTTCTGCCTTGATTCCCTTTCAAGCGTTGAATCTTTTTTTACTACAAAATTTGCAGAGTCCTTATTCTTTTCCCTGGTTTCAACCGCGTCTACATATCTTTCGAGTGTGTAGTATTTTAATTTTTTTCTCCATCTTTCTTTACGCTCAGCTTCACTGTTCACATAACTAAGTTTGTCTCCATCGAGTTGAACGGATTCGTCTTTGGTAAAATCAAAAGGCTTCGACAGAATTTCCCTGAAGATGGTAACCACTTCCTTCATTCGTTGTTCATAGATCTTATTCACTGCCGGCGCAAATCCTATGATCACCGTTCCATGGATCTCATCATCGATGGTTGTTTCGTATTTCTTCAGTTCATTGATATCCGATTGCAGGAAATGTGATTTATCTCCATCAAGGTCATCAAGGAATTTCCTGAATACTTTCCTCGAAAAATCGTCGTTGATATTTTTCGGGCTGTAATGTTGTTCTGTAAGGATCTGTCCAACGGCAGACAATAATCTTTGTTGGGGTGTTAACAGTATATCTGCTGACCCGGCCACAGACGACCGGAAAGCAAAGAACAGGCCGCCAAACAATACGATGGCCACCAGCAATAAACCTTTTCTACTCTTCATAAATTGCGTAAATTTTTGCATGACTAATCTCAAAAATAACTTAAAAAGCCCTGTTCTTATCACCCGATTATCTCAATTAACAAAGGTTTTGATGGATGGTAAATAAGGGGTATGAAAAAAGAGTATAAAAAATGCATACCAAATAAGGCTTAAATGCTTATTTTTGCCGACCAAAAAAAATGGAGGGCGTAGCTCAGTTGGTTAGAGCGTCAGTTTGTGGCACTGAAGGCCGGGGGTTCGAGACCCCTCGTTCTCCCGCTTAAAACCTATCCTGCTTAAAGCGGGATAGGTTTTTAAATTTAACAACATGAGTTATGGGCTGGTTCTGATCCCTTTTATTTCGGCTTTTATCGGCTGGTTCACGAACTGGATCCT
>JAQBNJ010000449.1 GCA_028288645.1 Sediminibacterium sp. | reverse complement strand
ACGTCCCTGTCCATCTAACCATTTGGTAGCAGAATGAACAACCAGGTCGGCGCCGAATAAAATGGGTTGCTGGTTAACCGGTGTGGCAAAACAATTATCAACATTTAAAATGATATTATGTTTTTTGGCAACTCGGTTGATCATTTCAAGATCAAGAATATCCAACCCGGGATTGGTGGGTGTTTCCAGATAGATCATTTTGGTATTGGGGCGAACCGCTGCTTCCCAGTCAGCTTCCGATGCATTTGCACCGATATACGAAAAGTCGATACCAAACTTCGGTAAGTATTTCGCGATCACTGTATGCGTACTTCCAAAAATGGCATTGCATGATAACAAATGATCGCCCTGTTTTAGTAAAGCCATAAAAGAACCAAACACCGCGCTCATACCGGATGCAGTTGCATAACCGGCTTCAGCGCCTTCGAGTGCGCACATCTTATCAATGAATTCCTGTACGCCGGGATTGCTGAAACGGCTGTAAATATTATCATCCGATTCATCAGCGAAAGCGGCACGCATATCTTCTGCGTTATCAAAACAAAAACTGCTTGTAAGGAACATGGGGGTGGAGTGCTCCATTTCGTTGGTGCGTTCAGTTTGTATGCGGATGGCTTGTGTTTGTTTGTGTTTTGACATGTTGAATTTTTGAATTTTGGAAATGGGAGATTGGAAAATTGTGTTGACTAACTAAAAGCCTGCGTCTTGTAATACTTCTGCTGTCCATTCGATTGTACAGCCGGCTGCACGCAATGTAGCTGCAACAGAACAATATTTATCGATCGATAGGGCGCAGGCTTTGTTTGCTTTATCGGGGTCCACATCTCCCGTAAATTGAAAACTGATCTGAATATGTTTCCACAACGATGGTTCTTTGCCTTGCTCCCGCTCACCATCTATCACCATTTTGAACGTATTGATCTCCTGTCTTTGTTTTTTAAGAATAGAAATGATATCCACGCCACCACAACCGCCTAATCCCATCAATAAAGTCTGCATGGGGCGTACGCCTGAGTTATGACCGCCAATAGCTTCCGCTGCATCCATACGAAGCGAATGACCGTTAGTATCGGTGGCTTCCAAAGCGAAAGAATCATCTACCCGTTTGATCTCAATTCTGGCCATTTAAAAGATTTATACAAATGTAATTTATCCATACCCTTATTTTGCTTCTGAAATGCGGAATAAAACTTATGAAATTTTTTGACCACCAGGCTGATTTTAGTTTAGAGAACGGTTCGGTACTGCCCGGGATCCGTATCGCCTACGATACGTATGGCGAACTCAATGCAGATAAAAGCAATACGATCTGGGTTTGCCATGCATTAACCGCAAGCTCCGACGCTGCGGACTGGTGGAAGGGATTGATAGGCAATGGCTGCCTGATCGGCCCTGAAAAATATTTTATTGTCTGCGCCAATATGTTGGGCTCCTGCTATGGTTCTACCGGCCCGTTAAGCGATAATCCTGTAACAGGGCAGCCGTATTATTCAGATTTTCCGCAAGTGACCATTCGTGATATGGTGCAGTCCTATATCCTGTTGCGAAAACACCTTGGTATTGATCATATTCATTTATTGATGGGCGGAAGTATGGGTGGCTACCAGGTATTGGAATGGAGCGTGATGGAAAAAGACGTGATCGAAAAATTATTTTTGATCGCTACTTCACCTTCTGAAAGTGCATGGGGTGTGGCGGTGCATACGGCCCAGCGGCTGGCGATTGAAGCGGATCATACATGGAAAGATCATTCGCGTGAGGCTGGTGGCAAAGGTTTAAAAGCGGCACGCGCCATTGGTATGTTAACCTATCGCAATTATGGAACTTTCCAGGAGAAACAGACCGATCCCGATCCTGAGAAGATCGATGATTTTAAAGCGTCTTCTTACCTCAATTACCAGGGCGATAAATTAGTGAAACGTTTTAATGCATATAGTTACTGGCTGCTCACAAAAGCGATGGATAGCCATCATTTAGGAAGGGGTAGGGGTGGCGACCTCATCAAAGTATTGCAGAATATCCAGCAACCCACTTTGATCATCGGCATACGGACCGATATCTTATGCCCGCTGGATGAACAACGTTTTATGGCGGATCATATTCCTGATACACGATTTATCGAGATCGATTCTGCCTATGGCCATGATGGTTTCATTATCGAAACTACACAGATCAGTCATTTTCTTGGTGAATGGCTTGGCAAATAACAACAGGTTTAGTGTTTACCGGGCAGCGGTATTTTCTTTTCAGTATAACCGCCTGTTGAAAGAGCAAACACAGCGTCAGGCACCGGCTTGACGGATATTTCAGTGGCTGTCATTTTGGATCGCACCATACCACCGTCCATCTCAACCTCCAGGGGCATGCCTTTTATTTTGGCGAATACTTCAGGGTTGAGGATACCGGCGGCAGCAACGCATTGTATCTTTTCGGTAAACCAGATAGTTATAGTGGATGTGGACTGTTTGCTGTTGTTATATTTCATTGTAATGAGTGCTTTCGTGCAATCATATCCCATTAGCTTTTTTTTCTCTTTGGTGATCACCACATTCGGACCGCCTCCTTTGGATTTGTCTTTCTCTGTTTCTTCTTTTGGTTTTCTTGAAAATGATTTCTGCCCTCCACCGTCCATCAACGTCAGCGTTCCTTTGCTGTCAGTCAATGTTTTCATGGAATAAACGGGTGTAACCATTTCAGTGAGCGACTTGTCATTTTTGAAATAAATGGTCATATAGGTATCGCCAAAAATGGACCCCATATCATTACCATCTGGTCCACCCTTCAGTTCTACTTTGTAGGTTACATGGCCTTCTTTTACCTGTGCGTGCACGGTTGAGCTGAGAACGAAAGCAGCCAGTATCATTAATTTTCTCATGTTATAGCTTATCTCCGCAAAATACTATTAAAATTGAATGATGAACTGCCGCTCACAACGATGTTTTACCGTCTGAATTCAATTTACACTCATTACATTTGTATCAGCCAATGAACGGACAAAATAATAAACCCTGATTTTTATGGGCATCTGGAAACAAATAGCAGAATACCTCTACATCAAAAAAAGGGACCCCAATGAGGAACGTACCCAATGGATGAAATACATGCACGGTATGAACCGCATCTCACTCATCATGTTTCTTGTGTCAGTATTGATCATTATCTTTAAATTGGTTATTCTTCCACTGATCAGGAAATAAAACTTATGAGGGCACAAAAAACATTTTTCATCTTTTTCCTCTCATCCCTTATTTCTTTTTGTTCTTACAGCCAGCGTTGCGATAGTATTTTATGGGCGGGATACAATACCTTACAATGGAAACACTTTAAAGGCTACCCGGATCGTAATTCTTCAGCAAGTGCACTTTCAGAAGCCAGCATCAATTATCATTTCACCCGGACATCCAATCTCATCAATTTTAAATTTTTCTGTAGTTTCTCTACCTGTGCTTCCTGGATAAAAGCTGCGACATCATATAGCTTACTCGAACACGAACAGGCACATTTTGATCTTGCCGAATATTATAAACGGCTCATGGCAAAAGAAGTGATCACCCAGAAATTTACTTCAGCGAATATTCTTGAAAAGGTACAGGCTATCGCCACACGCATCAATTCTTTGCGGATAGAGGCGGATGAATTGTACGATAATGAAACCAATTATTCTCGCAATAATGAAAAACAAAAAGAGTGGATGAAAAAAATACGCAAAATGGTGAAGGGCCTTGATGACTATGACAAATCGAGCTACCTGGTCAGGCTTAACTGATAAATGTATAGATACTTCTCGCCGCCTGCTCCGAAGCATGCCCGCCCGCTGATAACAATTCTTTTAAAGCAGCATAATCTTTTTGCAATTCCGCCTTTCTTTTTTCATCAGTAAGCAACAGGCTGAGTTCTGCCACAAGATTGGCTGTTGTTAATTCATGTTGTATCAATTCTTTCACCACGGGTTTATCCATGATCAGGTTCACTAACGAAATGTATTTGATCTTTATCAAACGCCTGGCTATCTGGTAACTGATATTGCTTCCTTTATAACAAACCACTTCAGGTACGCCAAACAAAGCGGTTTCCAAAGTAGCCGTTCCACTCGTGACCAATGCAGCTTTTGCTTTCGACAGAAGATCATAGGTCTGGTTACGCACACTTGAAACATTTTGATAGGCAGCAAGAAACGGTTCATAAAAATCATCATCCAGTCCCGGCGCTTTCGCCACAACAAATTCAAAAGCTGGAAAAGATTTCGCTACTTCCAGCATGATGGGAAGTTTTTTGGAAATCTCCTGCTTGCGACTGCCGGGAAGAAGAGCGATTAGTTTGTGGTTTGTAGTTTGAGGTTTGTGGTTGCGTTGCCATTCGTGATTAGTCTCTGAATTTGAGTGTTCCCCAACCACAAACCCCAAACTACAAACCACAAACTGTTCTACCACTTCAACAAGCGGATGCCCCACATACTCCACCTCCCAGTTCCATTTATTTTTATAATAGTCTTTTTCAAAAGGCAGGATGCAAAGCATTTTATCAATGCATTGTTTCATTTTTTTTACGCGGTTCTCCTTCCATGCCCAAACCTGTGGGGAGATGTAGTAGACCACGCGGAAACCTTTTTGTTTTGCCCATTCTGCGATACGGAGATTAAAACCAGGATAATCGATCAGCACTAAAACATCCGGTTGCCAGCTAAGAATATCCTGTTTGCAGAATTTGATATTTTGTAAAATAGCGGGCAGGTTTCTGATCACTTCAACAAAACCCATAAAAGCGAGTTCTCTGTAATGTTTTACCAGTGTTGCCCCCGCCTGTTCCATCAGGTCGCCGCCCCAGCAACGGATATCTGCGGCTGCATCCAGTGCGTGCAACTGTTTTATGAGATTACTCCCATGCAGGTCGCCACTTGCTTCTCCGGAAATAATGTAATACTTCATACCATTTAACTCCTGACAGGGGATTAATTGAGGATGCAATCTACCGATTTAACCCGGCTTTCGATCGGAACCCGAAAGCGGCCCGAACCAAGTTGTATCGTATAAAGCCAAACTTTTGATGTTCGCAGTCCACTCTCCGGCAAAGTCTTACTTTTAGGAACAAATCTTTGACAGAGAGGTCTAGATGAAGAGAACCATTAAATATTATCGGATCATTTGGCTCAGGCATGACCTGCCCGCCGGACTTTCCGTTTTTCTCGTTGCACTTCCCCTTTGCCTGGGAATTGCCCTGGCTTCAGGCGCACCGCTTTACGCAGGACTTTTATCAGGTATCATTGGCGGAACTGTGGTTGCCCTGGTAAGTGGTTCGCCATTGGCAGTTTCAGGTCCGGCAGCCGGTTTAACAACGTTGGTTTCGGCTTCCATTATTTCACTTGGTGATTATAAGGTTTTTTTACTTGCTATTATTATTGCTGGTTTGTTTCAACTCTTTCTCGGGCTTTTGAAACTTGGTGCAATTGCAAATTATTTTCCTTCTTCGGTTATCAAAGGAATGTTAGCCGCAATCGGAATAATGCTTATTTCCAAACAAATCCCGCTTGCCCTGGGTTACGACCAACCGGATTTTTGGACGAATGGCTTTATCAATTTGTTTTCTTCCAAAAACTTCTTCAATGGCTTACAGAATTTTAATCATCATATTACAGGAGGGGTAATATTCATAACCATTATTTCTTTAATTATTCTTATTCTCCTTCAATTACCGTTGGCTAAAAAATTTAAAATAATCCCTGCTCCTTTACTAGCTGTTGCTGCCGGCATTATCATCAATATGATTTTTGTCAATACAGGTTCTGCATTTTCGCTGAAACAAACGCAACTGGTAAATATTCCCTCGAATATTTTTGCAAGCATCCCGTTTCCGGATTTCTCAAAAATATTTTCTACTGCTGAGATATGGAAAGACGGTATGATGATTGGGTTACTGGCAACTTTAGAAACCTTGCTTTGTGTTGAGGCAATAGACAAGCTCGACAAACGTAACCGCATCACACCTGTTGACCGTGAATTAATTGCGCAAGGAA
>JAQBNJ010000419.1 GCA_028288645.1 Sediminibacterium sp. | reverse complement strand
AGGTTGCATATTTACATATCTGTGAAGGTGCTACACAGTTAGCGGATGGCAGAACAAATAGCAGTACCGGTAAAATGATCAGTTATTTGGTGAGTGATTTTGTGAAAGGGATGATGGCGGAGTAGGGAATATTGAACACTGAACAAGGAATGTTCAATGTTGAAGTGTTGGATCACTGCGGGAGAAGCAGTCTGACAGCATGCCGGCATTGAAGCCTCACTTCAAAATTCAAAATTCCTTGTTCAGTGTTCAATATTCTTCTTTCCTTGTTCAGTGTTCAATATTCATAAGTATAAATGAAACGCAATTCCATTCTTGTTACCACAGCGCTTGTTTTGATAGCTGCTCTTCTCTTCACCACGTGTGCAAAAGAATACAGTTATGAAGGTGGCAATCGACCCGCCACCTCGGGTGGAGCAGGCACCACTTCGCCACAACGTATCGCTTCCTATACCTTACCCGGCACACCAAATAGTTGCATGAGCGCCAAACTGAATGGTGTATACATTGCAGCAAAAGGATTGGATGCAACCAATACGGTGAGGGTGTTGGTTGATGTGAAATCGCCCGGCAGTTACACACTTACAACCGACACGGTTGACAATATCGCTTTTTCTTTATCAGGCGTTTTTGCAGATACGGGCATCAATGTGATTTCATTACAGGGTAATGGCTCACCCATCTTGGCGCAGAATCTTGTATTCAAATTATCGGGTAGCAATTCAAGCTGCACCATACCCGTAAGTGTAGCTCCGCCGGGTATTGCAGGTACCTATGTACTGGAATCAGATTATGATCATACCTGTGCAATACATAAAGTAGCCGGCGATGCAATAGTTGGCCAGCCATTAACTACAGCCAACACAGTTGCCATACATATTTACGCAACTTACGCAGGAAGTTATGCGATCTCTACAAAAACATTGAATGGAATGATGTTCTATGGAACCGGTGTATTTACCACAACAGGCTACCAATATATTTATATGACAGGAACCGGAATACCATTGGCAACGGGCACAACAACATTTCTTACTGAAATTATCGGCCCGCATCCATTAGGTGGTGAGACCTGTACGTTTAATATAACTGTGCAATAGGAGGTAGTCGCCCGGCTCCGCCGAGTGACTTGTATCCAAAGGCCTCCGGCCGATCGGCAGTTGCCTATTTCAACAATTCTGTCAACTTTGTTTTGTCTATAGAAGACATCCATTGTATCGCCCCCGGTTTGTATTTACCCTTGGTATCGATAAAAGCGTAACCGGGATACCCGCTAAATGAGAAATAGGATGAGATCTCATTATCAAATGCCTGGTCGATGAAATAATGGATACCCGGTTGTTTAAGTTCACCCACCTTCGTTTTCCATGCGCTTTCGGAAGAGTTGTTTTCTGTGCAGAGATATACAAATGCAACCGGCAGGTCTTTCGATTCTTCTGATAATGTTTTGCTGTGTGGCATTTCTGAAATGCAAGGAGCACACCAGGTGGCCCATCGGTCGATGATGATCGCTTTGCCCGGTAAGCTTGCTTTGAGGTCGGCCAGGAATTTACTCAATGGCATTTTGGATATTTTATACATACTCGCGCCGAATGATGTTTTCATAAGCGCTTTGCCTGGAAGAACAGTACTTGCACCAGAAGATTTGGCCAGCATATTATTAATTTCTTTCAGCTTCGCGTTTGTTTTTGCGAATTCAGCCCTCGCCACTGTTTTGGGCCATATAGTATGCATGCTGGGAAGAATGAAAGATTCTAACACCAATTTCTGATCAGAAAGCTCGTAGTTGGCGAACAGCTGTAATTTCATCAGGTCCGCTTTCATTGGTGAGAAAATACTGTCGAACATACGGATGGCCGGATTTGCTATTCGCGCAAGCGAGGTTCGCGTGATACGCTGCTGGATCCGGGCGCGCAACTTTTTGCTTTCATCGGTTGGCGCATTTGTATTTTTTTCAAGCAGCAGGATTGAATCAACCGTTATACGTTCATTGCCGGTAAGATCCGGCAATGCTAGAAAATCAACCATACGTAACGGCGGTTTTATTTTACCAGGCGTGGACTGCAGGTAACTGGACATATAGCTATAGAACGTGGTGCCATCATTTGAAACAATATAGCTTTTGTGATTTTTTACTTTTTGCCACAACGAATCCGGCATCTCCTTACGGGCGTAGTTGTAAATGAGGCAAAGCTCCGCACAATATTTACTCATCCTTTCATTCTCTACCATCCAGGCATACGGTGAAGGATTTGTTTCAATAAACCGCCTGTCAAGCTCATGTAGTTCTTGATACAATTGATTGAAGGCCGATAGGGTTGAGTCGGTTGGGATCTTCCTGCGCGGGAAAACCCATTCGTTTAGCTGATCGCTTATAGACGATTGCTTTTTTCTTTCAAACAGGATGTGGCGGTTCAGGTAAGTGGTCATCGGGCCATCTGTTCCAAGATAAGTAACACCTTCGCTGATGAAGTGGCCACCGTCTTTAGAAGATGTAAGTTTTTTAACATCGATATCTACAAACAGATCTGTATTTGCATAAACGCCCGCAAAAAACAGGTCTCCAACAGATAACCAGATCTGTTGATAGGGGAGCGGGTAATCGAGCCTGAATTCAAAACTTCCATCGGGTGCAATAGCCGCTGTATTCTTCACTTGTTTTGCAGAAAAAGGGGTGACAAGCGTGCAGGTAATAACGGTGCTTTTCAATTCTTCCAACGATATATTGCGAAGCTTCCCTTTTACAACAGGAATAGGGCGGCTGGCATATACTTTATCAAACATTGCATCCTCCAGCGAAACTGCATTCTTAGGGATTTGTGCATCAACCTTGCCAATACAAAGCGTAAGCGCGAACAGCAACTGGAATTTTCTCATAGAAACGTATCTTATCTTTTAAAGATATAATAGTTTGCTATCAGCCCAGGTTAATTAAGGTTAATCACAGCAGTCGTCCGACGCAGGCGGGATGACTTGTATCGCAGGGCACCCTGCCTATATTTAAACCTGACCTTCCAGTTCCATCACTTTCTCAAACACAACGTCATGTTCGTTCGCCGCGATTGTTGGTCGCCTGACCAATGATTCGTGGTCGGCGCTGTTGTTGGTCAGGCGACCAACAACGGTAGGGGCCGTCGCCCGATTGTTAGCGAAACTATCAATAAGGGAATCCCACTTCTTCATTCAAAATTCCTTGTTCAATGTTCAATATTCCCTACACCTGTCCTTCCAGTTCCATCACTTTCTCAAACACAACTTCATATTCTTTCTCTAAACTTTCGCGGTTAGCTTTTGCTGTTTTATAATCAGATTCGATCTTCACAAACTTATCCCTATCCGAATAATTAGCCGGATCACCCAAAGCATTTTCCAATCTTGTTTCTTCTTCTTTCGCTTTAGTGATCTGTGCCTCAAGATTACTTAACCTGCGCTGCTCTTTCTGCAATTCCTTCTGCAGTTCTTTATTGATGATATTATTTGCCGGCACTGTTTCTTTCACAAAAGGCTTTGCCGCCTGAACAGGTTTAGGCTCCGGTTTGATATCAGGCACACCTAACTTTTGTTTCTCTGCTGCTATCTTCGCCATACGTTCGTTCCAGTCAACCCATTCCTGGTACGTGCCTTTGAATTCTTTGATCTTATGGTCAACGATCTCCCAGATCTTATTGGCTGTTTTGGAAATAAAATAACGGTCGTGGCTTACATAGATCATGCTGCCTTCGTACTTGTTCAAGGCCAGTGCAAGCAATTCAACCGAGTGCATGTCGAGGTGATTCGTAGGCTCATCCAATATGAGGAAGTTGGCCTTGCTCACAATGGTTTTTGCCAATGCCACGCGGGCTTTTTCTCCTCCGCTTAATACTTTCACTTTTTTATCAACATCATCACCGCTGAAAAGGAATGCGCCTAAGAGCGCACGCAGTTCTACATCCGTTTTCTTGCTTCCGCATGACTGTAATTCTTCAAGGATATTGTTGTTCAGTCCCAACGCTTCCAGCTGGTGCTGGGCGTAGAAACTCTCTTCTACATTATGTCCCCAAACACGTTCTCCCTCGAACGTTTCTGTTCCGGCGATCATCCGTAACACAGTTGATTTACCTTTACCATTCGCACCGATCAAAGCAATTTTATCACCGCGTTCGATCTCGGCGATCGCATCTTCCAGTATTTTTATCTGGCCGAAACTTTTGCTTACATGTTTTAGTTCAACCAATACTTTGCCCGGCACTTTATCCAATTGGAAATTGATACGCAGGTCGGGCCTTTCCAATTTTACATCTTCGATCTTATCGATCTTATCCAAACGTTTCTGCACACTCTGCGCCTGCGCAGCCTTGCTGGCTTTGGCTTTAAAGCGTTCGATGAATCTTTCCTGCTGCCGTATATAATCCTGCTGGTTCTCGAATGCTTTCTGCTGCATATCGATCCGGATCATTTTTTCCTGCTCGTAGAATTCATAGTCGCCTGTATAGATATGGAGTTCCTGCTGGTAAAGTTCAACGATCTTATTCACCATCCGGTTCAAAAAGAATTTATCGTGGCTCACAATTACCACGCTTCCTTTATAATGCAGCAAATATTTTTCCAGCCAATCGATAGAGGGACGATCTAAGTGGTTCGTCGGCTCATCCATCAACAAAACATCCGGTTGTTGCAGGATCATTTTTGCCAGCAGTACGCGCATCCTCCAACCCCCGCTGAATTCTTTGTATGGACGAAGAAGATCTTCATTACTGAATCCCAATCCATGCAACACTTCTTCGGCTTTATGGTGGATATTGTATCCATCCAATACATCCAGCTCGTGCAAAGCATCTGTATATTGAATGAGTAAGGCCTCATTTTCTGAATCAATTTCCAGTTCATGCCCCAGTCTTTCAATATCCTTTTCCAGTTCACGTATTCATTCAAAAGCGCTGAGGGCAACTTCCGTGATATTTTCATTGGTATCAAAACTCAAAAGGTCCTGGTGCAGGTAACCGATCGTGGTTTCCTTGCTTTTCTCAACCGTTCCTTTAGAAGGCGTGTATTCGCCGACCAGCACTTTCAGCAAAGTAGATTTACCTGTACCATTATAACCGATCAGGCCGATCCTGTCGCCGGGCTGAATATGCCATGTGGCATCTTCAACAATCACCCTTGCACCAAATTCAAACGTAACATTCTGGAATCCTATCAACATCTCTTAACAAGTATTTAAGGCCGCAAAGGTAAATGCAAACAGCTCCCATTTCAATTTGCTTTATTTTTGTTACTAAATATTTTTTATGAAGAAGTTCGTGTTGTACGGCTTGGTACTGCTTTTGGCAGCCTGCAAAGGCAACGATGAGAAGGTAAAACAGGAGCCGCAACGGGTTGGCCCATTGACCAAAAGCGCGAATTCGGAGGCGTTTAACCAGTCGTTCGGGCTGTTGCTCACTCATTATTACGACCTGAAAGAAGATTTTGTGTCTGAAAATGTTGGTGATATATCTTTGGCTGCAACTAATCTAATGATCTCTGCCGACAGCTTAAAACTGAATGAATTAAAGGCAGACAGCAATATTGTAAACACTGCGAGAATCTACTCATTGGGCATTTCTTCCGAAATAAAAGGGTTATTGGGAGAGAAAGACCTGGAGGCAAAAAGAAAATCTTTCCAAATGGTGAGTGACCAACTATACGATCTGATTCGCACTGTTCGATATGATCAAGCTATTATTTATCACGATTATTGCCCGATGGCCTTTAACGACCAGGGCGCCAACTGGCTCAGCAATACTGCGGAGATCCGCAACCCGTATATCCCTAAAAAAATGATCACCTGTGGGGAAGTGAAGGATTCTATTGATTTCAGACCTAAGTAAGGGTTTGGGGTTTGTAGTTTGTGGTTTGGGGTTGATGCCTACAGAACACAACCACTGATCACCAGCCGATTAACTCTTTTATGCGAAAACTCCTGCTTTTATTATTGTTCTGTTTGTTCGGTACTGTTGCATTTGCGCAGGATAAGTTCAC
>JAQBNJ010000324.1 GCA_028288645.1 Sediminibacterium sp. | reverse complement strand
ATCCTGGGCGGGGCAGGAAAAATATATGGCAAAGAAAGAAAGGATGAAAAAAATCCGTTTACACATGGCTGAATAACGTAGGAGACTAAAAATATCCCTTTTAACCCAGTGTTTTCCCGAAGGATGCGTTAAAAAACATCCGGAAACAGGTATAAATACGCTTGTCAGGTTAATACGCCTCTATTAGCTTTAGCCCGGAAATGAAAGTAAAAGAAATTATAAAGATCATTGAAGCAGATGGTTGGCTTTTTGAAAGGCAGAAAGGAAGCCATAGGCAGTTCAAGCACCCCATAAAGGGCGGAACTGTTACTGTGGCGGGAAAACCAAGTCTTGATCTTCCGAAACCGATTGAACATAGTATTTATAAACAAGCCAGGTTGAATATCCGTTGAGATTCTGAAATATGATTAAATTCGAATTATGGAAAAGTACCTGATAATAATACAAAAAGCAGAAAAGAACTATGCAGCATTTAGCCCTGATGTACTAGGCTGTATTGCGGCAGCTGATACTGTTGAGGAAACCAAATCTCTTATCAAGGAAGCACTACAGTTCCATATCGAATCGATGATTGAGAGTGGAGAAGAAGTGCCAGAACCAAAAGGTCTGATCTTCCACATAGAAGATGGAATATTTAAAGATGATGAAATATCGGGAGAATATTACATAACTGAAGTAGAAGTTCCCGTTCCCCAACACGCATAAAAGAAAGACAATAAACCACAGCTAAAGACGTTAGTAAAAAAAATACTAAAAAAATTAGTTTATTTCAATAAATCATTTTATTTTTACGATCCATTAATATTGATCCTTAAATTCTAACCAAATGAGTAATGCAGAAAAGCTGAAGGCGTTAAAGCTAACGATAGACAAGATCGACAAAGACTACGGAAAGGGCAGCGTAATGATGATGAACGAGAAAAGCATGGAGCCGATGGAGGTGATCTCTACCGGTTCAATCGGCCTCGACGCCGCGCTTGGCGTTGGCGGATTGCCCAAAGGAAGAATTATTGAAATATACGGACCCGAGTCTTCCGGAAAGACCACGATAGCGATCCACGTGATCGCAGAGGCACAGAAAAAAGGCGGCATGTGCGCGATCATTGATGCGGAGCATGCATTCGACAGCTCCTATGCCATGAAATTAGGTGTGGATGTTGACAATCTCCTGATCTCCCAGCCCGACTATGGTGAGCAAGCCCTTGAGATCGCCGACAGGTTGATCCTCTCCGGTGCCATTGATGTGGTGGTGATCGATTCGGTTGCCGCGCTGGTTCCCAAAAGCGAACTGGAAGGCGAGATGGGCGATAGTAAAATGGGTCTTCATGCAAGATTAATGAGCCAGGCATTGCGTAAGCTTACGGCAACGATTAATAAAACAGGCACCATCTGTATTTTTATTAACCAGCTGCGCGAAAAGATCGGCGTGATGTTCGGTAATCCGGAAACAACAACAGGCGGTAATGCATTGAAGTTCTATGCATCCGTTCGTTTGGATATCCGCAGGATGACACAGATAAAAGATGGTGATACTGCAGTGGGTAATCATGTAAAAGTAAAAGTGGTAAAAAATAAAGTGGCCCCGCCATTCCGCGCGGCTGAATTCGATATCGTTTTTGGCGAAGGCATCAGCAAACTGGGCGAGATCATTGATATGGGCGTGGAACTGGGCATTGTTCAGAAAAGCGGTTCATGGTTCAGCTATGAAAGCAATAAACTCGGGCAGGGCCGCGATTCCGTAAAAGGCCTTCTCCGCGATAATCCGGCCCTTGCCGATGAGATCGAAGCCAAGATCAGGGCTAAGATCAGCGAAGCACAAACAGTTGCAGAAGCATAAATTTTTCGATGATGGGTTAGTTAGTAAAGAAAGGTTGCGCCAATTGGCGTGACCTTTTGTTTTTGTCCCGCATGGGTCAAAACAAGAACAAAATTAGATTATTTCTATTAACAATAAGAAAACATCTAATTTATGTGACTATTAATGAATGATTAACAACGAATTGTCGGGAACCTTCGACAATAGATTTCGCTACATTACAACAATAAAACAGCGACTTGGCCTATTCCTTTATCAAAATGGTGATCCGACTGGCACTGAAAATTTTCTGCTGGCGGGTAGCGATCGGGAACAAAAGCGCCTTGTTGATTCGCGGGCCGGTCTTGGTCACGGCCAATCACCCGAATTCTTTCCTGGATGCCATTATTATCGGCTCACTGTTCGACCGCCCGGTTCATTTCCTGGCCCGGGGCGATGCTTTCCGGAAACCCTGGCATGGCCGCCTGCTTCGCCTGTTGAATATGATCCCCGTTTACCGGCTAAGTGAAGGAAAAGAGAACCTGTCTTTAAACGACAATGCCTTTCGACAGAGCGGCGAAATATTAGCAGCAAACGGAATCGTTCTGATCTTCATAGAAGGGATCTGTATACACAAACACGAACTCCAGCCATTTAAGAAAGGTGCCGCGAGAATTGCTTTAGAAAACAAAGCCATAAAAGGATTGCAAATATTGCCGCTCGGCATTGCGTATAATTCTTTTGAACGTTTTGGAAAGAGCGTCAACATTAATATTGGTGAACCCTTGTTACCACAATCTCTTTTTCCTTTTGAAGAAGAGGCAAAGAATGCAAGGAATTTTAATGCGGTGTTGTGTAAAGAGATCGAAGAACTGATTGATGTTCCTTCCAATGAAACGCCATCATTTCGAACAAAAAACAAATGGCTTTTTCTTCCCGCAATTACGGGATATATTTTGCATATTTTGTTTTACCAACCCGTCAAAGAATTTCTAAAAAAGAAAACACGTGGCACTGTTTTTTTTGATTCGGTATTGTTTGGGAGCTTACTTTTCCTGTATCCAATATATGTGTTGTTTATATGTCTTTTATTAGGCATGCTGCATGTACACATCGCAATCATTGTATTGCTATTCTTTTTATTTCCTCTGACGGCGTGGTGCGCTGTACAATGGCGGCGCGGCTTTCGGCCACAATAGAAATAACCGCACGAAAACATACCAAGGGTTACCTATTGCTATTTCAAAGTATCAATACTAAAATAATGTCCACAATAAAAATATTAGGAAAACGCAAAAAGATCGCATTGGTTGCGCATGATCATAAAAAAGCGGACCTGCTGGAATGGGCGGTGCATAATAAAATAGCGCTCGCTAAACATGAGCTGATTGCGACAGGTACGACGGGGAAAATGCTGGAAGAATCACTTGACAGGCCCGTGCAAAAACTATTAAGCGGCCCGCTTGGCGGTGACCAGCAGATCGGCGCCAGGATCGCAAATGGTGAGATAGATATGATGTTCTTTTTCTGGGACCCGATGGAAGCTCAGCCGCACGACAGCGATGTAAAAGCGCTGTTGCGTTTATGTGTTGCCTGGAATATTCCCATGGCATGTGACAGGGCGACGGCGGATTTTATTATGACCTCTCCTTTTATGCACGACGAATACGAATCAACAGTACCCGATTATGAGAATTATTTAAACAGGAAGATCGAACATGAATAAGATCGTATTACGCCCATGGCAAAAACAGGATGCACAGGAACTCGCCGCAGTTGCCAATAACCGAAACGTTTGGAACAATGTAAGGGATGCCCTTCCTAATCCCTATACGGTAATGGATGCTTTGCAGTGGATCTCGTTTGTGAACAATCAAAACCCCGTGCTGAATTTTGCAGTCGTAAGCAATGGTAAGGTTGTGGGCAGTATTGGCTGTACGCCCAAGGAGGATATTTCGCGCAAGACCATTGAGGTTGGCTATTTTGTAGGCGAGCCTTATTGGGGCAAAGGCATAGCCACCGAAGCCGTGAAACAATTGTTGGAATTTATCGTGATGCGGTTAGATACAGCAAGAATAGAAGCACATGTCTTCGCATCCAATAAGGCCTCGATGACCGTGTTGAGGAAGAATGGATTTTACCTGGAGGGCATTCACAGGAAAGCTGCGTTCAAGAACAATGAGTTGATCGATGATCATATATGGGTGAAACTGATCTGAGTTCCATAGCAATTTAGCAGGCATGATTTTTTAGTTACTAATGCAAACCTGCCTTTGTCGGCAGACAGGTCAAGAGTTGAAAAACGCCGCAGGTGTAGCAATTCTTTTTTGCCACAGACGCCACAGATTTTCACAGATTTTCTCTGGAGTTCTGTGTCGTCTGTGGCAAAGAAATTAATCTTTTGCATTACTAACACTACAAAATCAGTCATTATGCTCTGGCAGGGAAGAAGGGAAAGCTCGAATGTTGAGGACCGTCGCGGTATCAGCGGCCGTGGTATTGCTACCGGTGGCGGAATTGGTGCGGTAATCATTGGGATCATCTATTTTTTACTGGGCGGC
>JAQBNJ010000303.1 GCA_028288645.1 Sediminibacterium sp. | reverse complement strand
GCGGCGAACACTCCGCGCTCATTGCATCGGCGTGGGAATTTGAAGATGAAGACCCTGTGAAGAATAGAAAAAGCCCAGCCGGGCTTTTTTCATTTACGCTTTCGCTTTGATCTTTTTTTGTGCCAGCAACACCGAGAGGTCATGGCGGTTCTGCATATTGAGCCAGGTCTCGGCTGAGATATCCAGCATATCCTGTAGTTTGAGTGCAAGGGCGGCTGAGATATGGCGCTTGCCTTTGAACAAATCGCTCAAATGGCCGGGTTGCATACCGAGCTTACGGGCCACTTCGTTTTTAACAAGGCCGCGTTCTTCAATTTCATCTTTCAACACATCGCCGGGATGAGTGGCGATCTTGGAGTAAACAGGTTGTTGAATCTGCCTGTTTACTGCTGGGGTTACGATCATGTATGTCTGGTTCGTTCTGATTTTTTTTTGAGTTCGTTCTGAATTTTTTCGAGTTCTTTCTGAGTTCTTTTGAGCATAGTTGTGTTAATGATAATCAGTAAGCTCATGGATCTCGGATACCTCTGCGATATCGGCCTGGCCAGGCCCTTTCGCTTTGATAAATCTTAACACGATCCGGTACTTGTCATTAACACGGATACTGTGCATGCCTTTGTACTTTTTTTCTTTGGTCAGCGCCTCTAAGTGCAGGCTCCTGAAATTCGCGACATCTACTGAATGCGCTGCTGCAAACAGTATGTCGATTTTTTTTACATAGGCTTTGACCACTTCCTGACCAAAAACAGGTTTACCTTTTTCTCTACCTTGCTCGTACAATTCTTTTAATTGGACGGTCTTAAATACAACTTCCATTTCTCAAACAGTTTTAAAGATGATGTGTTTTTCTGTGCCATTTTGCTGTGCGTTTAGTGGTTATATAAATGGTTATTTACCAAAATTAGATAATTCTCATGAAATTACCAAATTTTGGTAATTGGTATTTTGAAAATTATTTCAGGAATAGACAGACTATTGGCCGACACAGTGCGCAGAAAGTAAATACCTGATATTGCTTTAAACCGGTTTTATACCCCAGTAATAACTCAGATGGAATACTGCGGGTTGCCTTCAAGGATTTCCTGCTCAAGCTTTGGTGTCTCGCCCGCTTTCCATAAGCGTGTTCGATGCACAACACGGTAGACCAAGGGACCGCCATCCGGACGCTCACTGCGTTCCAGCGGCCGCGGTATACATACGAACTCGGTAGAAAGCTGATCGGAAGTGGCGGTTACTAAACCATAGCCGTGACCACCAAAATCGACAAATGACAAATGCGGCGCCACGTCCGGATTCCGTACTGCACGGGCCTGCTTCATATCTCCCGTATTGATCGCATTGTATACCGTTCATGCGTAGAAAATAAATTAGATTCATCAAAATACCCGCAAAGCGGGGCTGGCTCAATTGTCTGAAGAATACCTGCATGGTTCTGCGAAATATTATTATATAGAGAAGCAGGGCCGTAGTGTCATAATGTTTGAAAATGCAGATTGTTATAAGAAATACATTGCAATGCAAAATCTGAACCATCTACTGCTCATTATAGTCAGTGGTAGGCGATAGGCGCAGTAATTCAATCCGCGAAGTCCTCTCGCGAGAGACGTTCGCGGCGAACACTCCGCGCTCATTGCATCGGCGTGGGAATTTGAAGATGAAGACCCTGTGAAGAATAGAAATTCTATTGGCTTCAGAAACTACAGCAATGATCTTCTTATTTTTACCGGCGTAATGAAGTCGGACACCTTGCGCATAAAGTACATATTGTACCAGAAGTAATATACAAGTAGTAAAGAATTTTTCCATAACGTATTGTCTTGTCTTTGAGAATTTATTTCCCGATGTTGATTGGAATAGCAAACTTGACATTAACCGAAAAAAGATCACCCAATGATTGTTTTTTTATCTTTGTTGCGTCCTTGTAATTGGTTAAAAGGTTGGACCACGAAACATACGGAAGTATGCTGATAATGTTTTTTGCATCGGCGTCGCTGCTTGAAACGTTCCAGATCAGGCCCAGGTTTAACGATAGTTTTTTGGGATTTAACCAGATTTCCGAATGGCGGTATTTCATGGCAGTATAAAACCCCAATGGAAATTTAAAAGGAGCCAGGTACAATTCGCCAAAAGCATTATATTCGGAACCATGAGTAATCATTCCTTTATAAGCCGTACCTGATTTTTCCTCCAATAAAGAATCCGTAGGGCCTACCTGTTTTACCGATGTCCTGTAGTCAAGTTTATCCAGCTCATCAAGATTGTTGGCCTTGGTCAGTCCCAAACCGAACCGTATATATGTGTACCTGGGCCCTTTGTATTTTGTATAGATATTCCAGGAGAAATCTATTCCGAAAATTGTTGTATTCGAATCGGTTAATTTTTTTGAAGTTGCATCATATAATGTAATCGATGTATTGGAAATGGTAGGTGAAAGATTTAGCCAGTGGGCCCGGGTTTTGTGCCAGATATTTTTTAATTTATCGATCGCGTAATCATACTGCTTGTCCATGAGTTCCTCTTTCTTTATTTTTTTAAAAGCAGTATAATCCGTTAATAGCTTTTCGAGTTTCAATGTTTTTAAGTCTCGCGGTGTCCCAAGTGCTGTTTTAATAGCCGCATATATACTGTCATTTCCAGTGGGCGGTGAAACCAGGTAATTTTTTAGAATATCAGCAATGACGGTAGGGACTGGATCAAATCTAATGAAATTATTTAATTGTAAACGACGATATTTAAGAATAACGAAGGTACAAAACTGTGTAAAGGTTGCCGGCAGCGGATCCTCCAGAATGGCAGTCACAGTTGATGCTGAATCGATCTGCTTTGAAATTGTTTCCCGGTTAGCGCAAATGATGAATCTGAAAGAAGTAGTCATTTCATTTGCCAGTCTGGTTTCCTCTGTTTCCTGGGCATCTTCCTGCTGTTTGGTTGTCAATGCAAGGAAAGCAGACGTTTCAGCAATTTTATCCCAGTTGAAAATTCCCTTTCGGATTGGTAAGGAGAGGTTTAAGCCTGCTGATGCCTTAAAATATCCATTAAGTTTATTGGCAGAAAACAGCTTTCCTATATCCTCACTTAACCCACCGGCAAG
>JAQBNJ010000289.1 GCA_028288645.1 Sediminibacterium sp. | reverse complement strand
CACGGAGTACACGGAGTTGCACAGAGAAATTTCAATAGCACAACACCTTAATAAATAAATAAAATGAGTGATCAGTCCCGCACCAACGTTCCACAAACGATCTGGCAAAGAAGAGAATTCGTTAATACGATAAGTACTTTAGGCGCTTCTGCTTTATTGATGGTGCCTGGTTCCGGTATCGCAAGTGACCTGTTCCTGCCGAAACAAAACATGACCGCTCAGCAGGTAATTGATCTTATCCTGAAAAGCATACCCGGCGCGCCTTTTAAACAAACCGTTGACACAATAAAATCCGGGGACCCCAACCAGCCCGTAAAAGGTATTGTAACCACTATGTTTGCAACAGTTGATGTGATAGAAAAAACAGCCAAAGCCGGAGCCAATTTTATTATCGCCCACGAACCCACTTTTTACAATCACCAGGATGATACCAAATGGCTGGAGAATGATGAGGTGTATAAATACAAAGCTGCCTTATTGGAAAAACACAAAATAGTCGTCTGGCGTTTTCACGATTATATTCATGCACATAAACCGGATGGCGTGATGGCGGGTTTACTAACTGCATTGGGCTGGGAAAAAGGCGTCGATCCACAGAAACCTTACCTGCTCACTATACCCTCAACAAGCCTGGGTTCGATCATCGATCTTACAAAGAAAAAATTGAACATTGCACATCTAAGATATATCGGAGATAAAAACCAATCCTGTAGCCGCATTTCATTTATACCCGGTGCAGCCGGTGGTAAAACACAAATGAATGCGATAGCAACAGAGAAACCCGATCTTCTCATCATTGGCGAACTGGAAGAATGGGAAACCAGTGAATATGTACGCGATCTCCGTGCATCAGGCGCAAAAACATCATTGCTCGTATTAGGGCATATCGTGAGCGAGGAGCCAGGGTTGGAGTGGCTCATGACATGGCTGCAACCGCAGATCCCTTCCATTAAAGTCACACATATTTCATCAGGGGATGCATTTAGTTGGGCATAGTTTGAGTATCTTGATCTTTTATTAAATACCATACTTATTTACATGAAACCGATGCCTGCCAGGGTTCTGATACCCATTCTGATTTTGTTCGTTTCGATCTGTTCAAATGCGCAAAAAAATAATGCAGAAGTATGGCTGACCGACCCGGTGAATGCTGTCTTTTTTCAAAAGCAATCACCTATTTCCTTCTCTCAAAGAAAAGAAGGCGGCACCATAACTTTAATTGTTGTTGATGATAAAACAAAGTACCAGCCGATAGATGGTTTCGGATTCGCTCTAACCGGTGGCAGCGCAATGAACATGATGAAAATGAGCGCTGCTGCACGTTCTGCTCTCATCAAAGAATTATTTGCTGTTAACAAAAATAGTATCGGCACCAGTTACCTGCGCTTAAGTATCGGTGCTTCTGATCTGAATGAGTACGTTTTTTCTTATGATGATCTACCTGCCGGCGAAACCGATACGGCACTTCTGCATTTTGATCTTGGGCCTGATAAAAAAGATGTGATCCCTGTAATGAAAGAGATCCTCAAAACAGATCCGTCCATCAAGATCATGGCTTCACCCTGGTCGCCACCGGTGTGGATGAAAAACAACCATGATACAAAAGGTGGAAATTTATTAAAGGAATATTATCCTGCGTATGCAAAATATTTTGTGCGGTATATACAGGAGATGAAGAAACAGGGTATCCGCATTGATGCCATTACTGTTCAGAATGAGCCATTGCATCCCGGTAACAATCCCAGCTTACAAATGTTTGCACCCGACCAGGCAGAATTTGTACGGGATCATTTGGGTCCCGCATTTAAGAAGGCACATATCAATACAAAGATCATTATCTATGATCACAACGCCGATAAACCCGAATATCCCATTTCTATTTTAGATGATCCCGAAGCAAAAAAATACATTGATGGTTCAGCGTTTCATTTGTATGGTGGTAAGATAGACGCTTTATCAAAAGTGCATGATGCGCATCCCGATAAGAACTTGTATTTCACGGAGCAATGGGTAGGCGCGCCGGGTAATTTTAAAAGAGATATTGCAGACCATGTGCGCAAACTGATCATCGGCGCTACGCGCAACTGGAGCCGGAACGTGATCGAATGGAACCTTGCATCCGATGCAGCATATAAACCGCATACGGATAGGGGTGGATGCACGAGTTGCCTCGGGGCCGTAACGATCTCGGCAGATAGTATCAAAAGAAATCCTGCTTATTACATCATAGCACACGCGGCGAAGTTTGTGCGGCCCGGTTCTGTGAGAATTGAATCCTCTATGGAAGATCCGCTGCCAAACGCAGCGTTCAAAACACCATTAGGTAAGACTGTGTTGATCGTTTTAAATACGACCAATGCTGAAAAAACATTTGATATCGTAGCAAATAACAAAGCTGCAACAGCGGTATTACCTGCCGGTGCAGTAGCCACTTATATATGGTAAAATGGATCTCATAAATCTTCTGCTTATGCGTTTGAAATATTGTATCGTAGTTATCTTCCTGTTTTGTCTTTCATTGAATGAAAGCAATGCCCAGGGCTTTTTAAAAGCCAGTGGGAAAATAATCGTCAATGGAAAAGGCGAAAAATTCATCCTTCGCGGAATGGGCATTGGTGGATGGATGCTGCAGGAAGGCTATATGTTTAAGCTGGGCCATCTCGGTCAGCAATACCGCATCAAAGAAAAAATAATAGAACTGGTAGGTGAGGAGAAGACGAAACAATTTTACAATGAATGGTTACTTAATCATACAACAAAAGCAGATATTGATTCAATGGCCTCATGGGGATTTAATTCCATCCGTTTGCCCATGCATTATAATTTATACACGCTGCCGGTAGATGAAGAACCTGTTGCAGGAAAAAATACCTGGCTCGAAAAAGGTTTTGCCATGACGGACAGTTTGCTCAAATGGTGCAGGCAGAATAAAATGTATCTCATACTCGACCTGCATGCAACCCCCGGCGGCCAGGGCAATGATCTCCCGATATCAGACCGCGATCCTGCCAAACCTTCTCTATGGCAGAGTGATGCAAACAAAGAAAAAACGATCGCACTCTGGAAAAAATTAGCCGCACGCTATGCAAAAGATGAATGGATGGGTGGATACGATATCATCAATGAACCCAACTGGGGATTTGAAGATCCAAAAGATACCCGCGGCACTGCCGAGCAAAAGAATATTCCATTACGCCAATTCATGGTCGATATCACCAACGCCATCCGCGAGGTCGACAAAAAACATATCATTATCATTGAAGGCAATGGTTTTGGAAATAACTACAATGGTATCATGCCAACATGGGATGATAACCTTGTAATGAGTTTTCATAAATATGGAAATTTCAATACGGTAGGTTCTATCAGCAGGTTTTTAGATCTGCGTGAGAAAAATAATATTCCACTCTGGTTAGGCGAGTCCGGCGAGAACTCCAACACATGGTTCACAGAAGCGATCCGTCTTGCTGAAGAGAACGATATCGGCTGGGCCTGGTGGCAAAGCAAAAAAATGAATCTCAGTAACCCGCTTGAGGTTAAACAACCCGAGAATTACCAGAAATTTTTAGACTATACATCAAGTAAGGGCCCGAAACTTACGGAAGAAGAAGCGTGGAAAATTTTGCAGGAATTATTGAACAACCTTAAGATCAAAAATAACCTCTATCATAAAGATGTGACCGATGCCATGTTTCGCCAGGTACACGGAAATGGAACAAAACCATTTAAAACACTTGTGATCGATAAAACAAATACTACTATCAATGCAGTTGATTTTGATATGGGAAGCCAGCGGATTGCTTACTACGACAAAGATACAGCCCGTTACCAGTACACACCCGGCGTAAATACGGTGGGCAATAAAGGCGGTGTGTATAGAAATGATGGTGTGGACATACAGAAAGATAAAGATGGCCCTTTTGTTTTTAATATTGAAGATGGAGAATGGCTGCAGTATACCGTGAACTTTAAGGATGGGGGCAAATACAAAGTGTCGTTTACAATTGCAGCAGATAAAGATGGCGGGGAGATTGCTTTATTGGATCATTTGAAACTTAGCGGAGGCAAGGGCTCATTGTTATCAACGCAAACGAGATCTGAACCGGCGGTTGATAGATTTTTGATTGAAAAAATACCTATTGCCAATTCAGGAGGGATACAAATCTGGGCAACAACCACACCTGATAAAATTGTACAATTGGAGAAAGGCACCAGCACAATTAGGGTATTCTTCAATACCGGCGGCTTCAATTTGCGAAGCATCACCTTTACAAAACAAAACTGACGAAAGCACAATGAAAAAATGGTGTATTCTTTTTATATTGGTCGCCTGTTGCATATGTCAGCTATCCTGTTTATCACATAAAAGCGCAACCGGTAATCCCGTTTCGGTCATACAAAAAGAAGCGCAGGAATTATTGCGGCAACAAATAATGGATGAAGCTGCCTGGGCAATGTTGCAACCACCACTTACCATTACCGCAGAAACCTCACCGCGAAGCGCGGGTGGCAAACATGATTTTTTTTCTGAGTCAGACTATTTCTGGCCTGATCCCAATAATCCCACTGGTCCTTATAAAGAAAGAGATGGTGTTACCAATCCCGATAATTTTCTTGCGCATCGTAAGTTTATGATCCGTTTCAGCAAGATCATCGGTGCGTTGGCTTCGGCTTATAAACTAACGGGAGATGAGAAATATGTGAAGCATGCAGTTATTCATCTCAAAGCGTGGTTTGTTGATCCTGAAACATTGATGAATCCCAACCTCCAGTATGCGCAAGCTGTAAGGCAGGGCGTTACCGGACGCAACTACGGCATCATCGATACGATCCATTTTATGGAAGTGGCACAGGGGGTGATCGTGATGGAGAATGCTGCCGTCTTTGATAAGCAGGCAGCCATTGATATCAAAAAATGGTTCAGCCGTTATATTGAATGGCTGTCCACCGGCAAGATGGGATTGGCTGAAAAGAATATTAAGAATAATCACAGCACCTGCTGGGCCATGCAGGTTGCTTCGTTCGCTAAACTTTGTAATGACCAGCTTACGCTTGATTCACTAAGGCTGCGTTATCAAACTGTATTGCTTCCCACCCAAATGGGTATCGATGGCAGTTTCCCGTTCGAAACTGCGCGCACCAAGCCTTATGGCTATTCTATTTTTAATCTCGATGCGATGGTGATGCTATGCCAGGTATTGTCAACACCATCCCAT
>JAQBNJ010000262.1 GCA_028288645.1 Sediminibacterium sp. | reverse complement strand
ACCACAGAGACACAGAGGACACGGAGTTTCACAGAGAGTTAAAAACTAAGTTCGAGAGCGCTTAATTTTTTATCTATCAATTCCAATTCTTCATCGCTTAAAATTACATCACTTGCTTTTGCATTTTGAACAGCTTGTTCCGCATTGCGTGCGCCGACAAGTGCGAGTGTGATACCTGGTTGCCTGATGGTCCATGCAATAACGAGTTGTGATAGGGATGCATTCTTATCAGCAGCCAAAGGCCTCAGCTCATCTAAAAATATATTTACCCTCTTAATATTTTCATCAGAATAAAAACGGTTGCCATTGCGTGTATCGCCTTCGGTAAATTGATGACCGGGTTTTATTTTACCAGTCAATAATCCTCTTTGCAAAGGACTGTAAACGATTACCGCTTTGCTCTTTTCTATACAATACGGCACCACATCTTTTTCAATATCCCGCAACAACATACTATACGGAACCTGGTTGGAAGCAAGTAATATCACCGATTCGGCAGTTTGCATCTGTTCAACAGAATAATTGGAAACACCGGCAGCTCTTATCTTTCCCTGTTGCTGTAATTGTACCAGCGCCTCCATGGTTTCTTCGATAGGTGTAGTTGGTTCGGGCCAGTGTAATTGGAACAGATCGATGTAATCAGTACCGAGCCTGCGCAAACAATTCTCGCATTCGAGTATCACGCTTTCTTTGCGTGCATAACGGTAAACATCCTGCATAGTGCCGTGCTCATCATCGAGACTAAAATGAAGCGAGCCTTCTTTGAGGTCCCACCGCAATCCGAATTTGGTGAGTACCTGTACCTTGTCGCGCGGTAAATTTTTTAATGCCTCGCCCAATATTTCTTCGCTAACGCCCATGCCGTATACCGGCGCGGTATCGATAGTAGTAACGCCATTTTCATAAGCGGCAAGAATGGCTTCCAATGCCTGTTTGCGGTCGGCGCCGCCCCACATCCAGCCACCGATGGCCCATGCGCCGAATGTGATGGCAGAAGCCTGTATACCCGATTGTCCGATTTCCCTGTATTCCATAATGCGAATTTAGTAACACGAATTTCTTGACACGAATTTTTTGACACGAATTACACGAATTGGCACGAATTAGAGCGGCAGGTTGATAATAATGGTAGAAAAGGATGATTGGCAATTAAAATATTGTTTTAGATTTAGTAGCACCAATTGTACAATGAGACCCTAATTCGTGCCAATTCGTGTAATTCGTGTAATTGGTGTTCCTTAATTCGTGTCAAAAAAATTCGTGTAATTAGTATTAACCCAAAACTAACAAGATGCCTGCCGACTCAACCAACCTCAATAACAAAGCCAAAACACAAAATACATTCGACGCCATCGTAGTGGGCTCCGGTATCAGTGGCGGATGGGCCGCCAAAGAACTTACTGAAAAAGGTTTGAAAGTATTGATGCTCGAACGTGGCAGGGATTACCAGCATATCAAAGATTATAAGTATGGTGCAAAAGAACCCTGGGAATTTGAACACCGCGGAAGAACCACTGCAGACCAAAGAGCAAAATATCCGGTGATACACCGTGGCTGGGCCGCTTCGGAAGCAGTAATGGAATCATGGGCCAACGAAGAAGATTGTCCCTATACCGAAGTAAAACCTTTTACCTGGTGGCGCAGTTACCAGTTGGGTGGACGTTCTATTTTATGGGGAAGGCAAAGTTATCGCTGGAGCGACCTGGATTATGAAGCCAATGCGAAAGAAGGCGTGGGTATTGACTGGCCGATCCGTTACAAAGACATTGCACCATGGTACGATCATGTAGAAACATTTGCAGGGATCAGCGGATCAAAAGAAGGATTGCTGCATTTGCCTGATGGACAATTTTTACCACCGATGGATCTGAACTGCGTGGAGAAAGATGTGGCAGCGCGTATCAAAGCACAATACAAAGGCGATCGTCATTTGTTCATAGGCCGTGTGGCCAATTTAAGTGCGCCCATCCCGGGAAGAACGGCCTGCCAATACCGCAACCGTTGCTGGGAAGGTTGCCCGTTCGGTGGTTATTTCAGTACACAGTCTTCTACTTTGCCTGCGGCGATGAAGACAGGACTTCTGACTGTACGTCCATGGTCATTAGTGAAGAAAGTGATCTATGATAAAGACACAAAAAAAGCAACAGGCGTTGAAGTGTTGGATACAGAAACCAATCAAACCTATGAGTATCATTCAAAGATCGTTTTCTTAAATGCATCGGCATTGAATTCAACATGGGTATTATTTAATTCGGCAACGGATACCTGGCCCGATGGTTTGGGCAGCAGCAGTGGTGAACTGGGACATAACGTAATGGATCATCATTATAACCTCGGAGCCTCAGGACAAATAGAAGGATTTGAAGACAGGTATTATTCCGGAAGAAGGCCAACCGGTTTTTACATTCCGCGTTTTGCGAACCTGGGCAATGATAAGAGAGATTTCCTCCGTGGATTTGGTTACCAGGGTGCGGCCAGCAGAACAGGCTGGAGCAGGGAAGTGGCCGAACTGAATATCGGCGGTGATTTTAAAGATGCATTGACCGAGCCGGGTGGATGGAGCATTGGCGCAACAGGTTTTGGAGAGATCTTACCTTGCCATGAAAACAAAATCACACTCGATAAAAACAAAAAAGATAAATGGGGACTTCCTGTTTTGTCTATGGATTGCGAATTGAAAGAGAATGAAAATAAAATGCGCAAAGCCATCGTTGAAGAATTGAAAGGGATGTTTGAGGCTTCCGGTGTGAAGAATGTAAAGACATGGGACAGTGGCCACGCTATCGGCCACGGCATACATGAAATGGGAACGGCCCGCATGGGAAAAGATCCAAAAACATCTGTGCTCAACGCAAACAACCAGGTCTGGGATGCGAAGAATGTATTTGTAACGGATGGTGCGTGTATGACTTCTTCTGCGTGCCAGAATCCATCACTTACTTATATGGCGTTGACAGCGAGGGCGGCGAATTTTGCGGTGGAGGAATTGAAGAAGGGCAACCTGTAACTATAATTTTTTTGCCACAGATGACACAGATCAACACAGAAAAAATCTGTGGTAATCTGTGTCGTCTGTGGCAATTTTTTACCCAATGAACAAGCCAACTATCTTCAAACTTCTTTCAATTCCATCCAACACCGCAATATTTGGAAGATTCGCCCATTCCTGAAAACCCAATTGTCTAAATAGTTTCAAACTCGGTTCATTATGGGCGAAGATGAAACCTAAAAGTGTTTTTATACCGAATTTTTTTGCCTGATCGATCGAGTATTGCAAAACTTCTTTCCCGATCCCTCTACCTCTTTGAGAAGGATCTAAATAAATACTGATCTCCGCTGTAGCAGCATAAGCGGGCCTTCCGTAAAATGATTGAAAACTTACCCAACCGATGATCTCCTGTTGCTCATCTTCAATTACCCATAACGGCCTGTTGTCTGCATTGTGTTCATGAAACCAGGGTAAGCGACTGTCGACACTTACGGATTCTGTATCAGCCGTAACCATTCTTGTATGCACCGTAGAATTATAAATAGCTACGATCTGCGGAAGATCATTAACGGTTGCGTTACGGTAAGTAAGCATGATGAATAATTAAACGGGGATCTCTTTGTTGATTTTTTTATCGCGATGGAAGATCATCAAACCAATAGCGCCCGCAGTTACACAGACATCCGCAAAATTAAAAATGCCGGTATGCACGCCATGTACATCTACCAGCATAAAATCCGTGACATGCCTGTCGAACAGGAGCCGGTCAATGATATTTCCCGTTCCGCCTGCAATGACCAATGCAAATGAAAATAATTTCATCACGCTCATTTCCCTGGTTTGCCTGATCGCGTATACAGATAGAGCGATAAGGAATGCCAATGGTAAAATACTTAAGAGCCAGAAACTCGCTGCCTTTGAAAGGTTATCACCCAGGTTTAAAGCTGCACCCGTATTCTCAGCATATATCAGGTGAATGGTATTGCCCAGGTAAGAAACAGAAGGTTTGTTCTTCAAATGTTCTTTCGCAAGGTCTTTGGTCACGCGGTCGCAGCCAATAAACATAAGCGTGCAGAAACAGAACAATATTATCTTAATGCGGGTACTCATACCGTCTAAAAATACAAAACTTTATAAATGATAAGCGCCTACAGAATCAAATACTTTCACAGTTTTCCATAAATGCTTGCAGGTTTCTACGAAATGCAAGTGCACCGGGTCAACCTGGTAGGCATCCTGGTCCTCTTTTGAGTTAAAAACGAGCAGCCAGGATAGTTGGTAGGTTGTATCGATCACATCGCGACTGGTTGCTGCAGGAACGCCGATATGGTAATGTTTGATAGATGGCGCTAATTTCAGTTTTAGCAAACCTTCGAGCAATGCGGCATAATCTTCCCTGCTTTCAGGGTTCGCCAGCCAGAAATAAACATGATGGATAAAATGGTCTTGTGATAGCATGGTTACTTGTTTAATGATCAATATTAAAACATTTGCCACAGAATACACAGAGCAGCACAGACATTCTCTGTGTAGATCTGTGTATTCTGTGGCAAAAAAATCATTTCTTAACGGGTAATGCAAATGCTACATAACTATCCCCCGATGGCTTTCCTAATTTTCCACCTCCACAGGCGATCACCAAATATTGCCTGCCATTTTTATCATACACCGATGGCGTTGCAAAACCGGAAGCGGGTAATTCATATTCCCATAATAATTTGCCGGTTCTTTTATTAAACGCGCGCATCATTTTATCACTGGTAGCCGCAATAAATAATAATCCTCCGGCAGTAACAACTGATCCGCCATAATTTTCTGTACCGGTGTGAATGCCTTTGGCTTTGAAGTCAGGATAATCTCCTAAAGTTGTTTTCCATTCTGTTTTGCCTGTATTCAGGTT
>JAQBNJ010000259.1 GCA_028288645.1 Sediminibacterium sp. | reverse complement strand
GGGATTGCCTTTTTGCAGGTAACCGCCGAGTGAATCAAAGCCTAACACAACATCACCCATATGTTTGTCCTTATCCGGCGTCATGAGATTGGTTACTGTGCCACCGTAGTTGATGATGCTTACCTTCATGCCATTGGCATTGGTTAACGTGTATTGCGTTACTGCTTCGTTCTCAAAAACACCAAAGGGTTTTTCTGTAATACCTGGTTTCATGGCAGATTCATCGGTGGGTTTATTATTGTTACAGGCGGCTAAAAAAAAGAATCCTGTCGTCAATAATAAAAAAGCTTGTTTTTTCATGTGGTAGTTTTATAAGGTCGTTAGCATTTTATGATTGTCCGTAATAACTGTCAGGCCCGTGTTTTCGTTCGAAATGTTTATTGATCAATGCATCTTTCAATCTCGGTGTGCCCGGCCTGATCTGTTCAGTCAGGTATGCCATTTGCGCAATGCCTTCGAGTACGGCGCTATTGTAAACAGCTTTGGCGGCGGTCTTACCCCATGTAAAAGGTGCGTGATTTCCTACCAGCATCATTTCCACATCTTCGTAATTCAATCCTTTCTCTGTTAAACAATCAATGATCTGCCTGCCTGTTTCATATTCATAATTTCCTTTGATCATTTCATCGTTCATCGGTGCGGCACAGGGAATATCGGCCGTTGTATGATCCGCGTGCGTTGTTCCGTAAACAGGGATATCCCTTTGTGTTTGCGCCCATGCAGTTGCATACGTAGAATGTGTATGAACAATGCTGCCAATCCTGGACCAGTGTTTGTAGAGATACGCATGTGTTAAGGTATCTGAAGATGGACGAAGGAAACCTTCAACAGTTTTTCCATCCAAATCAACGATGACCATTTTTTCGGGAGTCAGTTCTTCATAAGGAACGCCGCTTGGTTTAATAGCAAACACATTCAATTCCCTGTCAACCACGCTTACATTACCAAACGTGAACAACACAAGGTTCAGTTTAGGTAACTGCATGTTGGCATCGTATGCAAGCTGTTGAATATGTTGGTAGCTCATCATCACATTATCAAATTGGTTTTACCTCTCACAATATAGTTTGTTGTTCAATAAAGTCTCCTAATTCCGTATACTTTTGGTACCTTTTTTCATAGATAGGCACTTTTACCAGATCGGGCTTGTATTCTGCGTCAAAACCCTGTCCCATAGCGTTCATGGCATCCTCCACTTTTGGATAAATACCCGCAGCCGTTGCGGCGAACATGGCAGCGCCAAGAGCACAGGTCTGTTCGCTTTTATGGATACGGATCGACATATTCATCACATCCGCCATCATCTGCATAATAAAGGGTGATTTTTTGGCTACGCCACCCAGCCCTATCAATCCTTTTACAGGTATGCCTTCTTCACGAAAGCGATCCACTATTTTTCTTGCGCCAAAACAGGTGGCTTCTACCAATGACCTGAATACACGTGGCGCTTCACTGGCAAGATCAAGCCCGGTGAAAGCGGCTTTTAAAAGCTGGTTGGCATCCGGTGTGCGGCGGCCGTTGAGCCAGTCAACCGCGAGTTCATCATCTTCTTTCAAGGGCAATGCCTCCGCTTTTTTAGTGAGGGATACCATGATCTGATCACTGATCTCCGCCTGTAATTTTTCTGCGGTGGAACGGTCAACCAATGATGTATCCAGCAAAATATTTTCCAATGGCCAGACCAATAGTTTTTTGAACCATGCATATGCATCGCCAAAAGCCGACTGGCCGGCTTCCATGCCTATCATACCGGGAATGATAGAACCCGGCACCTGGCCACAGATACCTTTTACTAATTTTCCTTTTACTTCATCAACAGGCGCCACCAGCATATCGCAGGTGGAAGTGCCCATTACTTTACTGAGATGATATGCTTCGATCTGTCCGCCCACTGCTCCCATATGGCAATCGAATGCTCCAATACCAATTACCACATTGGTTGATAATCCCAATCGCTGCGACCATTCGTCGGAAAGATTTCCAGCGGATTCTGCGGAAGTATAGGTTTCTGTAAATAATTTTTGCGTGAAGCCTTTCAGCAATCCGTCCCAGGAACTGAAAAAATCATCGGGTGGCAAGCCGTTAAATTCTTCGGCCCATAAGCTTTTGTGGCCGGCACTGCAAACACCGCGTTTCATTTGTTGCGCATCATTTCCTCCTGTGAGAAGGTATGGGATCCAATCGCAGTGTTCTACCCATGAATGAATAGCGGAGCGCACTTTTTCATCTTTCCGCAACACATGCAAAAGTTTTGCCCAGAACCATTCCGAAGAATAAATGCCTCCAACGAACTGTAAATAATTGGTATCGAATTTTGTTGCGTGGTGGTTCAATTCTGTTGCTTCTTTTACAGAAGTATGATCTTTCCACAACACAAACATTGCGTTGGGGTTTTCGGCAAACGCTGGTAATAAGGCAAGTGGTGTTCCTTTATCGTCAACTGCAACAGGCGTTGATCCAGTAGTATCAACAGAAATGCCTTTTACTTTTGATGCGATATCTGCACCTGCTTTTTGTAAACAATCTTTAATAGTGAATTCAAGACCTTCCACATAATCGGAAGGATGCTGGCGGAACTGGTTATTCTCTGCATCGCAGTACAAACCTTTTTTCCAGCGGGGATAATAAAATATGGATGCCGCTACTTCTTCACCGTTTTTAGCATTCACGATGATCGAGCGCACCGAATCAGTTCCGAAATCAACTCCTATAACAAAACTATCGAGAGGCATAAGATCTACTAAAATAAATGATTCAATTGTGTATCTGTATAATCCTTTACAAAACAAATAATGTTATCATACCTGCTGAATTCTTCTTTTGTATGCATAGTGGTCAGCACCACACATTGCATACCTGCATTCTGCGCGGCTTCCACTCCTTTCGGCGCGTCTTCAAACACAATACAGTTCCCGTAAGATACGCCCAATTGATCAGCACATTTGAGATAAGTTTCCGGATCCGGCTTGCTCATCGCAACATTTTCCGCCGCTACAATAACAGGGAAATAATGCCGGATATTCAATCCATCCAATACAAAATCAATATTGTAAATAATAGCCGCCGAGCCGATCGCCATCGGAATATTTTCATTGGATGCCCTGGCCAGGAATTCATCCAACCCATCAAGCAATTTCAATGAAGGCCTGAATGCTAACTGGTAAGCTGTTTCCTTATCGTAACTCATTTTCGTCTTCTCCTCTTCGGAGAACCTGCCGGG
>JAQBNJ010000239.1 GCA_028288645.1 Sediminibacterium sp. | reverse complement strand
GATCGTGATCGGGTTATAGATCGCAATACCAAACATGCGGAAAGTGGAATAAGCGATAAAGCCAATGGCCATGGGTCGCACAAATTTGAATACGCCCACGGTCACTCCCATATCCTCCATATAATCCAGCAGGAAGGAAATGCCGCCCATTAAGGTACAGGCCGGTGTGATCCAGATAAGCAAAGTGAGTATGGCCAATGGAAGACCCCCTCTTTTATAACCGATCAGCGTAAGTGTCTGGGTAGATGAAGCTCCCGGAAGCAACTGGCAAAACCCATTGTATTCGAGCAGCTCCTGTTCTGTTACATCGCGGCGCTGCTGCACAAATGTTTTGAGCATCATACCCATATGTCCCTGCGGACCACCCACGGCAGTGATGCTATGCCAGAACACAGCTCGCAAAAAGGGGATATGGCGGGTTAGTACCAATGCAGGGCTATTGATTTTGGAATTTTGGAATTGGGAAATTGGGAAATTTCTTTCGAAGCCGGAGCTCCTTCAATTCCAAAATTTCCCAATTCCAAAATTCCAAAATAAGTATAGTGAAGATATTGGTTATTTCTTCAGCCCGATCTCTCTTAAGCGCTCATCCAGATACTCTCCTGCCGTAGCATTGGGATATGCTTTTGGATGTTCCGCATCAATACAGCTGTCTAAACATGCCAGGTCCATCTCGCTTCTTGGATGCAGGAAGAACGGCATCGAAAAACGGCTGGTATGCCAGAGTTCACGTTTAGGGTTTACCACGCGGTGCGTAGTGCTGCGCAATTTGTTGTTGGTGAGTCTCTGTAGCATATCACCCACATTCACTACAATCTGTTCCGGTAATGAGGTTACGCCCACCCATTCATCCTGTTTGGTAAGGATCTGCAAACCATCTGCAGAAGCGCCTACCAGCAAAGTGATCAGGTTAATATCCTCATGCTGTTCTGCACGGATCGCGCTTTTGGGTTCATTGGTAATGGGCGGATAGTGGATGCAACGAAGGATGGAATTTCCATTGTGTACGTACTTATCAAAATAATGTTCCTCCAACCCTAAATACAACGCAATGGCTTGTAATAAAGCCGTTCCGCTTTTTTCAAAATTGCGGTATGCATCATACAGTGTCTGGTTGAAAGGTTTGATCTCATCAACCGAAACATTTTCAGGATATTCTGATTTGATAGGGTCGTTATCAGTAACCGTTTGCCCATATTGGAAGAATTCTTTCAGGTCCGGCGCCTCGCTGCCTTTGGCGTGCTCACGGCCAAAACTGGTATAGCCACGCTGGCCGGCAAGACCCGCCACTTCGTATTCAAGCTTTTTCTCTAAAGGCAGGGAAAAGAACTGCTGAACATATTCATATTGATTGGCGATCAATTCATCGGGTACCCCGTGATTTTTTACGGCCACAAAACCCACTTCTTCGTAGGCTTTACCCAGTGACTCAACGAATGCCGCTTTACGCTGCGCGTCGCCACTGAGGAAATCTGCCAGGTCAACTACTGGAATAGACATAGTCGTTAGATTTTAAAGTGAAATAATAGATCTGTCAAAATCCGTCTGGAAAATTACAAAAGAACCGGCAAATAACAGATAGTGTAGATAAACTGGTTTTGATGAAGATTTTTATCAACTTTAAGGCATGATCCGGAAATATTACGCAATACTGCTGTTGGCATGCCTGCTGTTCACTGCCTGCAGTAATCAATACCATCGTTTTGCATCCCATTATCCTTTTATTGCGGAAACGGGTGTACCGGATTACAGCAACCTTGATTATTGGGCGGCACATCCCTGGAAATGGGATCCATCGGATAGTGTCCCGCTTCCTTTCCGTGAAAACTATCACCCCGATACAACAGTGGATGTGTTCTTTATTTATCCAACTACTTATATCGATAAGAAAAAAACATTAGGCTGGAACGCCCCGATAGACAATGCTGATTTGAATGCCAAAACAGATTACTCAACCATCTTATTCCAGGCCAGTATTTTTAATGAAGCCGGCAGGGTTTTCTCTCCCAGGTACCGGCAGGCGAATTATTTTTCCTACCTGCCCATAACGGCAGATGATACCGCGCACGCGTTGGCAGCTTTTGATCTTGCGTATGAAGATGTAAAAACAGCATTCCTCTATTATATGCAACATTTTAATAACGGCCGGCCCATTATCATTGCTTCGCACAGCCAGGGCGCTACGCATGGAAAACGTTTATTAAAAGAATTCTTTGATGGGAAAGAACTGCAAAAGAAATTAGTGGCCGCTTATTTAATTGGTATGCCATTGGAGCCGGATTATTTTGTTTCGATCAAACCATGCAATTCGCCTGCCCAAACCGGCTGTGCCATCAGCTGGCGCACATTCAGGGATGGGTACGAACCGGCCTATGTTCAAAATGAAAAATTTGTTTCCATCGTAACCAACCCGCTTACATGGGATGCGAATACTCCATCTGCCGACAGATCATTTAATAAAGGAAGTGTGCTACTGAAATTTAATAAGCCCACAAAAGCAACGGTAAACGCAAAGATCAACCACGGTGTTTTATGGACAGATAAGCCGCGTTTTTTTGGTAATATTTTTTATACTTCTAAAAATTATCATATCGCTGATATGAATTTGTTCTACTTAAACATCAGGGAGAATGCAAGGGAGCGGGTTGCGGCATTTAGGAGCAGTTTTAATATTGAACACTGAATCCCGCATGTGCGGGAAATGAAGAAGTGATGAGCACTGCTACTTTAAAGATTTGGTTTGCTAAAGTGAGGCCGTAACTTTCCGATAATTAAGAACTTTTATTCTGTCATTGAAATAACGGCGGTCCCCACTTCAACATTCAAAATTCCTTGCTCAGTGTTCAATAT
>JAQBNJ010000182.1 GCA_028288645.1 Sediminibacterium sp. | reverse complement strand
AAATCTTTTAAAATGGCATTGGTATGACTGGTTTTATACCGCATACCCATTTCAGAACCAATGGTTTGGTCAACTGACTTTTTATTGTGAATCGAAACCTGTACAAATTTTCCACTTGCCTGGCGCCCGAGTATTTCAGTATGTGTTTTACTGTTGGTCACCACCACTTCTGCAAGTTCAATAACTTTTATGTTTAGCCTGATGGTAATCTCTTTCCCCTCAACGAAATCTTTTACAGCAATTGTTTTTGAAAAGTAACCAACCAGGCTGATTTGAATGGAATCAGACAAATTTTCCCTGATAAGTTGAAAAGTAAAATTCCCAAGGGTATCTGTCAATGTCCCGAAAGGTTTATCAGGAATACCAATACTGACATAAGACAATGGCTTGTTGCTCTCCTGCTCAATAATTTTCCCTTTAACTGTTATATTTTCGTTTGCCGGGTTTTGGGAATACACGGTATTTGAAAATATCAAAACAAAAAGAAGTGCAGTAAAGAAAGTGGGTTTCATGTATGTTAGTTATGGTAAATGGTGGTACCCGGATATTCCATTGTCGGTTTGTCCGGGTAATCTTATTATGTAATTTATCCATTTGTTACTGTGGCGACCGGGTAGAAAAGTTAAAATAAACATAATCACATGTTCACTACTTTATTTGTCAATTGGCAAATGCTAACGGTCAAAGTGAGGCCTTTGTTTCTTTACTTTGCTTTATTTATCTTAACGATATAGTAAATTTTTGCATTGCGGGTGGAAGCGTCTTTGAATTTATTTACATTATGCAATTCATAAACCCGCCAATAGCAGAGAACATGAGAACAATGAGTTTGCGCAGCGATATTCAATAGCACAATACGTTACTATCTTGTAATCCTGATTTTAGTAAATGAAAAATTATACCTTATTATTGACTTTATTCGCAGTGTCATGTACCGCTGGCCTGAAAATCAGTAAGTCATTCAATAAGCAAAAACAGCAAATTCCCGGTAGGATAGAATGTGAGTATTATGATACAGGTGGCGAGGGAATTGCTTATCACGATGCAGACAGCATAAACAATGGAAGCGGTAAATTGAATCCTGTAAACGGGAACCCGCTCCATGAATTCCGTATGAAGGAAGGTGTGGATATTTCTTATACCAAGACAGGCGGGATAGACAATAACCCTCATAACAAAGTTGTTCGGGATTCAAACCAGTTGTATGTTGGCTGGACAATGCCCGGCGAATGGATAAATTATGCAGTACGGGTAACTGAAACTGCTGTGTACCAGCTTGGGGTTATGTACACTGCCAATGGAGATGGCATTATTTCATTTGATCTTGATGGCAGGCCTGTAGCGCCTCAATTGAAAATCAGCTCTACCTATAACAGCCAGGACACGGTTGCCTGGCGGCAATGGCATCACTGGAATAAAACCGATTCACTAACGAGTATTAAAATCAGGAAGGGTATTCACACACTTACGCTGCACATTGTTGATCATGGCCAGATGAATTTTGATTACCTGGAATTTACCAGGAAATAGTTGTCCCTTCTCCGCACCGTGTCCATCTCGAATCACACGCAGATGCAGAAAGCGCGGAGTGTTGCCCGCGAACGTCTTCCGCGGCGAAACCTCTCTTTGACGATTGGCGGACACGGTGAGGAGAATGGAAGGATCACCGTTTCTCTTTTCATCATTGGCCAGGTAATACTTCGAGCAGTTTTTTAGTCAGTTCTTCACCGCGGATATTAACCGCAATAATTTTTCCTGACTTATCCAGTAAATAGTTTTGTGGTATAGACTGTATGCCATATAGTTTAGCAACAGCATTGTTCCAGAATTGCAGGTCGGAAACATGTGTCCATGTTAAATGGTCCTGGGAAATGGCTTTTAACCACGCCTCCTTTTTTCCGGGCTGATCCAGTGACACACCTAATACTGTAAATCCCTTATCGTGAAACCTGTTATACGCCTTAACGACGTTTGGATTTTCGGCCCTGCACGGCACGCACCAGCTTGCCCAGAAATCAAGTAATACATATTGGCCCCTGAAATCTGCAAGTTTTACCATTTTCCCCAGGGTATCCGGTTGCTCAAAATCAGGCGCAACTTTACCGGTGGCTGTAATTTTTTTTGCATCAATTCCTTTCAGGATGTTCATTGCATAACTGGTGTTCTTATAAGTTTTGCCTATCGCGTTGTACATTTCCTCTGTTTTTTCAGACGGAGTATTTACAGACAGGTTACTCAGCAAATAAAGAGAAACAAAGGAATTGGAATGCAGCTTAATAAAAGAATACAGCCGGTTTGCTTCCTCCAGGTTGTTAGCCTCATTTAACTGATCATAGTATTTAACTATTTCCGGATACCTGGGACTTTTCTGATCCAGGCTTCGCATCACATCTGCGCCGAATTTTTCATTCATTGCTTCCGAGATCTTTTGCCTTGCCGGTAAACCTTCCTTAACAAATTCCTGGTACAGTTCATTTTCGGGTGCGTTTTCAATTACAGATCTGCCGAACGATTCCATATCAGTTTTTATAGAGATCGTTCCCGGCCCGGAAATAAGTATACCAAACGGAGCATAGCCGCCTTTTTTTTTCAATTCATACTTGCTGTAAAACATATAGCGGGCAGGTTCTTTGTAAGGAACCGAAATTTCAAACTTCCCGTTTACAACGATGGCCGAATCATGGTCACCTGTTACTTTATTATATAATACCAGTTCCTTCCCGTTGTAGATTGTATCTGTTACTCCTTTAAATAATACCCGTTGGGAAAAAAGAGCAGTTGTAACAGGCAGAGACAATACTACCAGCAATACATTTTTCATTTGCTTCATTTTTCTATTTGTTACGGTAAGGTTTTTGAAAGTAATTTTTCCAGTTCTTCGCCTTTTACATTCCTGGCCAGTATAATGCCATCAGGGCTAATAAGGAAATTAGCGGGGACAGCATTGATATCATATAAGGTCACTACTGCATTGCCCCAGAATTTCAGATCGCTTACATGTGTCCAGGTTAACTGGTCATCATGTATCGCTTTGAGCCAGGCCGCTTTTTTACCAGGCTGATCGAGTGACACACTCAACACTGTAAAATTTTTGTCTTTGTATGCATTATATGCCTTAACCACATTTGGATTCTCCTTACGACAGGGAACACACCAACTTGCCCAAAAGTCAAGCAATACGTATTTACCTCTGAAATCTTTTAGTGATACGGGTTTACCCAGCGTATCATTCTGTGTGAAATCCGGCGCAGGTTTGCCGATGCCTGTAAGACTTTCAATGTTCAAAGTATATAACATGCCGGCAACTACTTTATTATCCTTCGCTTCCGGTGTCATCTTACTCAAAATTGCTTTCTTTTCGCTATTAGTAAGCTTACCTGTTAAAGGCTCATAAGGATTGTGCATAATAAACCCTCCTATCGGACTGTTGGGGTGTTCGTCTATCCATTGTACAGACAATGACCTTCTTATTGATTCCATGCGTGCAAGTTGAGCAACGGCAGAGTCATTTTTATCTTTAGCAAGGGATGCTTTATTTTTTATATTGTCATATTCTAACAATGCCGGGTTATTTTTAAGATAAGCGTGAAACTGGTTTAGCTCCTGTGCAAAACTGCTTCCTCCAAACGTTATGTTTGTAAACAATGAGTCCTGTGAATGGATTGTTATGAGACCTTGGTCAACATATAAAAAAAGTATCTTTCCCGCAGCTAATTTGCTTCCAATCAATAACATCAGTTCATTGCCTTCGCCCTTTTTCACATCAAGGCGAATTGTAAAGCCATCTTTATCACTTACCACTGAATGAAATGTTTCAAAATCCGGGGTAAGATGTTCTTTATCGTACCATTGATAAAACAAACGGGTTCCTGGCTGCATTTGTTCTATTTTCCCGCGTATAACAGCCACGTCTTTCTGAGCGTTAACGCTGGCTGTCAGCAACAGAAAACACCCTACGCCGGCCATTATTTTTTTTACTGTTTTCATGATCGTTATGTAAATTTTGTTTTTAAAAATTGCAGCGGGAGGTCTTTTGTTAGGTAAATAATACCTGGTAACAAACCACCAGGCATTATTTATATATGTTAACCAGGCACTATCTTAACTGAACAAGCCTTTAGTAATTCTGACTCAGGTTAGCATTAAAGGAGGTACCACTCTGCGGGAATGGAAATATCCATAAAGGTGATTCAGGTTTAAGCTGATACGTTGCACCGTTTAATGTGCGGGTAATTGTTTCCTTATAAGGATCCTCTGTGTTCCATCTCTTCATATTCAAATATGTCTTAAACGTGAACAGATTTTCTACCCTCGCCGTTTTCTTAAGATAACCAATTGCCTGTGCTTCAGTAACAGCAGTGAGTGGTGCATAAACGCTTGCAACAATTCTCTTTTTCCTGATAGAATTAATTATATCCATTGCCGCATTTACATTCTGCGTACGGGCTAAACATTCGGCTTTGATGAGGTAAGTATCATTGGCAGTAAGACCTGCAGTATTTGCCGCATAAGGAGCTGTGTACCAAAGTGGGGCTCCTGTAACTCCGCAAATGCTGAAAGCGGCGGGTACGGAAGGGTAATAAGGTTTTATGTAATCATTGATCACATTGCCAGGCTCGAAATAGTTCGCTAAAACATCCGGGCTGATCGTATTAAGCGTGGGATAGCCTTTATAAGCTGCATAAAAAAGATTATCAGGTGAAGTAAGGATCGGCTTAGTAAAGGTGGCTGTTCCAACAGGGGCGAACAGGTTATTATCGATCACTGTACTGTTTATCGCCAGGCTGGCATTAGCGGCAGCTAATGCACCGGTATAATTGCGCATCGACAATAAAACCTGCGCCCTGACAGCATAAGCGAAGCCTTGTGCGACTCTCATATTATTTACAGGCGTCGCGGGCAGACTATTCAATGCAAATGCCGCATCGATATCAGCTACAATATTGGTATACACTTCAGCAACTGTGCTTTTTGTGTTTGGCACGCTGATTTGATTATCCTCTTTTACATAAGGGATACCGCCATCAGCAGCGGCGGTTGCCGGGTTATATGCCTTCGCATAAAAGTTTACCAATAGATAGTGCATATAAGCCCTGATAATGTAAGCTTCTGCTTTCAATTGATTGGCTTTTGCCCTGTCTCCGGTTGCGATGTCTGCGTTTAGTATTACTACGTTAGCTACATTGTTGATGATGAAATATAATTTTTCATATTTGGCATCCGAGATAGAAAGATTTTTCCTGTCAATGGTTTCATTGTACGTAATCAAAGTATAATTTAAATCCCGGGTACTTCCGCTGAGCAATGTGGTTATATTAATTGCTGTCGGATATAAATCGTCTACCAGTGTTTCGGCATCTACCGGGTTAAAAGCCTCCCCTGCGCTGGTTGTACCGGCCAGGCTGGTAGGCGCTACGTTACCATTGTAACTGAAATTATAGTTCAGGATCAGATCAAGGTCCGAAACGCGGCCAAGTATATTGCTGCCTTTGGGTGTGATCTCTGTAAATTTTGAACACCCGGGTAAAAGGAATGTGAGGCTACAGAGTATAGTGCTATAAAATATTATCTTCTTCATGTTGATTTCTTATAAATTGAAATTAATGCCGAATACGTATGAGGTGGGTATACTTGCTCCGCCGTTTCCGGTTACCGGATTAACAGTTTCAGGATCGGCGCCAATATTGTTCTTTACCCATAAAGCATGGGGATTGTTCAACTGAAAGTTTAGCCTTACATTCTTAGCGCCCAATTTATCTGTCCATTTTTGGGGTAGCTGGTAACCTAAAACAACACTTCTGATTTTAATGAAATCAGCCGGACGAACAAAGGCGTCAGAATTAATAAGGTAGCTGGAAGGAACAATCGAAGTACCGGCATAAGTTCCGGGTGCATATTGACCAAATCCGGGAATATCGGTGGTTGTTTTTCCGGGAGTCCAGCTATTTAGCAGATAGGATGGCATGCCGCCATAAGATGCACCGCTACCATAAACATCAGGAGCGTTCGCTCTCATATTATGCCCTCCATAATACACGGCCAATATATTAAGGCTAAACCCTTTGTAATATACCGTGTTGGTTAATCCTATTACATCTACCGGATCAGTACCGCCTGAATAAGTAACAGCGCTTAAATCACTGCCGGTAAGTGCAACGGTTGTTAATGTGCCATCTGCTTTTAGCCATTGAGGCTGCCCTACGGCACTAAGCCCTTTATACTGATAAGAAAATAATGAGTTAACCGGATAACCTACATTATATCCGCCCCCTACAAGTTGTGCGGGCAGCACTGAAACTGCATCCACATAAGTAATTTTATTTTTGTTATGGCTTAAGCTCAGCGTGGATGACCAGGCCAGGCCATCTTTACCAGCTGGTTTTATCCAATTGTAATCAACTATTAGTTCAATACCGTTGTTCACCAGGCCTCCGTTGTTAATAATCTGGCTGGTAAACCCCTCAGACGGATCTATTCTTGTAGTGAATAACAGATCTGTACTTGTTTTGCGGTACCAATCCAAACTACCGGTAAGCCTGTTATTAAATAATGCAAAGTCGATGCCCACATTCGGAGTTGTGGATTTTTCCCATCTCAATGCCGGATTAGCGGCACTGGTAACTACAGACACCGGCGCATTGGTAGCTGAGTTAGGGGGCAATGTAGAGTTAGCAGTCAGGAAACTATTTACGCCCGTAACTATATTTCCTGTTACACCATAACTTACTCTCAGTTTCAGGAAATCCACCCAATTCACCTGCTTCATAAAAGATTCATTGGATACATTCCAGGCCAGGCCGGAAGACCAGAGCGGTTTGCCTCTGAATTTTTTGTCTAATCCGAAAACATCGGCATAATCAACGCGGTAAGAACCAAAAGCAACATACTTTTTATCGTATGTATAGGTCACATTTCCATATCCTGAGTTGTTTCGATGAATAGTCTCCGGTATTAAGCCGATCTGGTTGCTGAAATAGGTATTAAATAAACTCGTAGTATTAAATCCCGGCTTGAATGTTGTTGCTACTGAATAGGCAAATAATGCAGGAAAGCTAACAGTTGAAGTTGATTGATTCTGTAACTGGTCATCGTATCCCAGTAATAATCCATTCGTGCCTTTTGTTTCGATCTGGCGAAACTCAACACCTCCAATAACGTCGATACTATTTTTACCAAATTGTCTCCTGTAGTTCAATTGTCCACGTGCTGTCCAGGAATTACTGCTGCTGTTGCTCGTGGCCAATTTGCCGCCGTTCACAGGAAGCAGGTTAGCGTATGTTACCGGTGTTGTAGCCTGGGGAACCTTGAAGTAAACATTGTCCAGGTACCTCATAATAAAGCTTTGCTGTTCGGAATAAGCAGAGGAATTGCTAACGGTGTTCTCGTATTGAAACTGGGGAGAAAAGATAAGTCCCGGAATGATCCTCGCATTCAGGTTAACAAAATATCTTGCGTTTTGCTGATTTACTTTTCTTGAATCAAGCCCCAGTTCATCAAGGTGATTGACCAGCATACTATTTTGTGGCATGCTGGCTGCCGTAGTATTATATAGATTGTAATCACCGGTAGTATAATAGACCCTGTTACCGCTGGCATCAACCAATTGCATATAGGGAGATACATTGGTACCACTGGTTGCAAAATTGCTATTGCTTGACTTTGTCTGGCCGAGTATAGTGTTCACACCAAAATTAATGTCCAGCCATTTAGCCATTTGGTAGCTGCCTTTATAAAAAATATTCAGCTGCCTGTCATAGGTATTAATAATACCTGAGTTACTGTTTTTGTAGTCAATTACCAGGCTGGAATTGAATTTATTTCCATCTGTTCTGATAGCCACATCATATTGCTGTAGAATATTTTTCAATAGAGCGTTATCAGTAAATTGTTTCCTAAAGTCATTTTGTCTGAAACCGGCGAGCCTCGCATCCATATCGCTTTGGGTAATAAGGCCCAGGGCAAGTTGGTAACTGGCATACTGAACCGGCGTTATAGGATTACCGTTGGTAATATTGGTTCCGGTTAAATTAGCAGCACCCGCCACATTTTTATAATAATAACTGTAATAGCTGCTTTCCAGATCTACCTGCTGGGCAGGCGTTAACAGGTTATAACTTATATTGGGTTTGTCGGTGACTGTCACATTACTATTAACCACAACCGTAGTTCGGTGGTCCTTTGCTTTTTTGGTAGTAATCACAATGATCCCGTTAGCCGCTCTTGCTCCATAAATGGCCGCTGCAGCAGCATCTTTCAGAACGGTGACACTTTCTACATCATAAGGGTTAATATTAGCAATGGATCCGTCAATGGGAAGTCCATCCACCACATAAAGCGGGGTCCTGCTGGCATTAATGGTACTAACACCGCGAATGGTTGTTGACCCATTGTAACTAACCAGGCCCGGCGCATGCCCTTCCAGGTTATTAAGGATATTGGGTGTGTATCTTTTTTCAAGTTCCGTGCCCGTTACCGTAGTGGCAGCACCTGTCATCATTTCTTTCCTGATGGTTTGATACCCTGTGTTAACCACAGCTACTTCTTCAAGAATCGAGGTCTTTGTTTTTACAACGATTGCTACTGTTGTTTTTTTATTCAAAGAGACTTCACGGGTTTCAATATTAACAGCACTGATGATCAAAGTAGCATTATCATCTACACCTGTTAAGGTAAATTCTCCTTTTTCATTTGTTACAGTTCCTTTTGCCGGCTCACCTTTAACACGAACAGAAACACCCGTTGCGGGTGTTCCGTTTTCATCTTTTACTATACCATGTATATCGGCAGGCGGTGGAAGTGGTAACTCAGGAACTACTACAGGATTTACAGTAACCGGTTCTTTTAATTTCAGTACAACGGTTTTGTCAATGATTGTGTATTCTATCTGCTTGTTTTTAAAACACGCTTCCAGCGCTTTTTCAAGTGAGACATTCTGCATGTCAATATCTACTCTCCCTGCTTTCTTAATGACAGCATCTTTGTAAAGAAATTTGTAGCCTGTTTGCTTTTTAATGGATTCGATCACTTTTTCCAGCGGGCTGTTCTTTTCAGACAGGGAAATATTTTGTGCATTCCCGGCAGCGCCTGCACCGAGACAGGCTGATAGTAAAATGAAAACTGTAAGTTTCATAATCCGCAGCATTTTGATAGTAAAAAGCACCTCTAAAGAGGAACCTTTACAAAGAGCTTTTAATAGCATAACTTCGTTTAGTTTGGGTTTACAATAAGCAGTCTTTCGCGAGATTCGTATAATTGGGTTAACCCAAACTATTCCCCGGGGAGTGTCCAACCACTACCCGGTTTTTTTTGGCATACCCTGAAAAAATTATGGTTTAACAGTTACGGTTTTTCCTTCAATTCTAAAATGTATCCCTGCAAACTCCAGCTTCTTCATTACTTCTGATATATTGGCTGTACGGGTAATATCACCTGTGATAGTTTCATCATCTGAAACTCCGGGAGCATAAGACACTTCCACATCATACCAGCGTGCTATCTGCCGCATCATAGCTTTAATGTCTGTACCCTTAAATGAAAAGAG
>JAQBNJ010000180.1 GCA_028288645.1 Sediminibacterium sp. | reverse complement strand
TGGTGTATAACAAACAGTGGTTGCTCGAAAAGGTGTACGACCCCGAAGTATCGGAAGTTCCGGAGGCGCATGACCTGATCAAACTGATGAGCAGGAATTAATCCTGTTTTTTGGATGTTTCCCATTCCTGCAAACCCTACCTTTGCAGCGTTCAAAAAATTCTTCCTCAATCTAAATAGCTTTTTATGAAAGTAACTGTTGTAGGTGCCGGTGCCGTAGGTGCTACCTGTGCCGATAATATTGCCCGTGCCCAACTGGCAGATGAATTGGTTCTGCTGGATATCAGAGAAGGTTTTGCTGAAGGCAAGGCACAGGACATAATGCAGACAGCCGCATTACTGGGTTTTGATACACGCGTTTCAGGAAGCACCAACGACTATTCAAAAACAGCTAAGTCTGATGTGGTTGTGATCACTTCCGGCTTACCGCGTAAACCCGGCATGACACGTGAAGAACTGATCGGTACCAATGCAGGCATCGTAAAAGGCGTCACAGAAAACCTGTTGAAATATTCACCTGATGCGGTCATCATCGTGATCAGTAACCCGATGGATACAATGACTTACTTAACATTGCAATCCACAGGTTTACCAAAGAACCGCATCATCGGTATGGGAGGTACATTAGATAGCGCACGTTTCAAATACCAGTTGAGCCAGCATCTCGGATGCAGTCCCGCTGATCTGAATGCAGTAGTTGTTGGCGGACACGGTGATACCACTATGATACCTCTGATCCGTCTCGCTACCTGGAACAGTGTTCCTGTTACCAATTTCTTAAGCGAAGAACAACAAAAACAAATTGTGGCCGATACGATGGTTGGCGGTGCAACACTCACCAAATTACTTGGCACATCTGCCTGGTACGCACCCGGTGCCGCCGGAGCTGCATTAGTAGAAAGCATTGTTCGCGATGAGAAAAAATTATTTACCTGCTGCGTTAGCCTTGATGGTGAATATGGACAGAAAGATATTTGCTTAGGCGTTCCTGTTGTGATCGGACGTAATGGCTGGGAAAAGATCCTTGATTTTGGATTGAATGCAGATGAGCAGGCTTTGTTTAATAAGAGCGCCGAAGCTGTGAGGAGTATGAATGACGTGTTGAAGACTTTGTAATTTTTTTTCGGCCGGAGGCCGGAGGATACAAATCACTCGGCAGAGCCGAGCGATTAAATAAAAAACCCTTTGAAAATTTCAAAGGGTTTTTTATTTGTATCTATTAGTGGGTAAACATCGATTACTAAAAAGAGTACCTCTGATATATTCATGTAGGAAAAGAAACCACTCATCCTTATGAAAATGTCTTTTATCCTAAATGGACGGGATAGTTGTAACATTTAAAAGTCCTTTGCGTCTCATAAGTTCAAAATTAACAACAATGAGACGTTTATTAGCAGTGGCAGTATTAGGACTGGCAATCACAACACAGGGTTTTGCGCAAAGCAGGACCACTGTTTCAGGCAGTGTAAAGGACAATTCAGGAAAGGCTTTACAATCAGTTACCGTATCTCTTTTACAGGCGAAAGACAGCAGCCTGGTAAAAGCGGATGTTACCGATGGCGAAGGAAAATTCCAGATCGTATCAGCAAAAAGCGGGAAATTCCTGCTGAGCTATTCGATCATCGGTTTTGAGAAAAAATTATCGGAAGCATTTGATCTGAAAGACGGACAGAATTTTGATGCACCTGCAACAAGCCTCGCAACGGCTTCCAAAAAATTACAGGATGTTACTGTAACATCAAAAAAACCTTTGATCGAGATCAAGGCCGACAAGACCATTTTTAATGTAGAAGCAAGCATCAACGCAACAGGAAGCAATGTGCTGGAACTGTTACAGAAAAGCCCGGGCATTCAGGTTGATAACAACGAGAACATCAGCATGAAAGGAAAGACCGGTGTAAAGATCTATGTTGATGGTAAACCTACGCAGCTTAGTTCAAAAGACCTTGCTGCATACCTCAAAGGGATCAACAGCAATGATGTGGAAGCGATCGAAATGATCAGCAACCCAAGCGCTAAATATGATGCGAGCGGTAATGCCGGCATCATCAATATCCGTTTGAAAAAGAATAAAAAATTCGGAACGAATGGTAGCGTCACAACAGGATTTATCCAGGGTGTTACGCCAAAAGGAAATGGCTCCGTTAACCTGAACTACCGCGATAAAAAAGTGAATCTCTTCAGTAATGTGGGTGGAAGCCTGGGTATGAATGAAAATGGATTGAACCTGTACAGGATACAAAAAGATTCTCTCTATGATCAGCGTAGCGTTAACCGCAATAACGATAAGAACCTCAATGTAAAAGCAGGTGCGGATTATTTTATCAATAGCAAACATACCATTGGATTCCTGGTAACGGGCAGTTTTAGCAATACAGACTGGACAAGCAACAGCCGTACAGATGTTTCTTATAAGCCTACCAATACATTCATCAAAAGTTTGCAGGCTTTTAATACCGTTCCAGGCAAACGCACCAATATGAATTCGAACCTCAACTATCGTTATACCGATACAAGTGGCAAGGAGATCAATTTTGATGCGGATTATGGTTTGTTCCGTGGTGAGGGCCGCAGCTACCAGCCTAATTATTATATAGATAAGAGTGGTGCACCATTGTACCAGGTGATCAACCGCAACTACACGCCTACCGATATCGATATCTATACCGCGAAAGTGGATGTTGAATTACCAAAATGGAAAGGAAAACTGGGTTACGGCGCTAAATTTTCTTATGTAAAAACGACCAACACATTTGATTTCTTTAATGATATCAGCGGTGTGCCGGTTAAACAATTGAACCGCAGTAACAGCTTTACTTATAAAGAGAATGTGAACGCAGCGTATGTAAACTATCAAAGGCAATTCAGCCCCAAATGGAGTTTACAAACCGGTTTCCGTGTTGAACAAACCAACAGCGAAGGAGTATTGACAAGAGCAGATGGTGTTATGCAGGCGGACAATACCGTGAAGAAAGACTATATCAACCTGTTCCCGAGCGCGGCTCTTACATGGACAGTGGATCAGAAAAATACATTGAACCTTACCTATAGCAGGAGGATCGACAGGCCGAGTTACCAGGACCTGAATCCGTTTGAAAACAAACTGGATGAATTGACCTATGAAAAAGGAAATGCATTTTTACGCCCGCAATACACAAGTAATTTCGAGTTATCGCATACGCTCAACTATAAGATCACTACAACCATTGGTTATAGTCATGTAAAAGATTA
>JAQBNJ010000175.1 GCA_028288645.1 Sediminibacterium sp. | reverse complement strand
GTACATGCGGATCTGCCCAAGAATATGGAAGGCTATTACCAGGAAACCGGCCGCGCTGGTCGCGATGGACTGCATAGCGAAGCTATTTTATTTTACGGCGCAGGCGATGTAATGAAACTGCGTGGCTTTGCACAGGTAGAGAACAATCCCGAACAAACACAGATCCTTTTAAAAAAGCTCGACCAGATGGTTGGTCTTTGCGAAACGCGCTCCTGCCGAAGAAAATATTTGCTGAATTATTTTGGAGAAGACGCGCCTGATTATTGTGGCAGTTGTGATAACTGTTTGGATAAACCTGAATTAAAGGAGAGCACAGTTATTGCGCAGAAAATATTGAGTACTGTTTACCGTCTCAACCAATCATTCGGAATGCGTTACGTGGTTGATATTCTTAAAGGAAGCAACAGCGAAAAAATAAGAGAGCAACATAAAAAACTATCTGTCTATGGAATTGGAAAAGATACGCCCAAGGAAGAATGGATGCATTATGTAAAAGAATTATTGCATTACGGATACCTGCAACAGAGCGGCGGTGAATTTCCTGTAATGAAATTGACGGATAAAAGTAATAAGGTGCTGTTTAAAAATGAGAAAGCCTATTTATCAGCGCCGGTACAGGTAACGATCGCAAAAGAACCGGTGATCTATCAACAACATGATTATGAAAAGGAATTATTTGAGGAATTAAAAAAACTTCGAAACAAAATTGCCCACGAAGAAAATGTGCCGGCTTATTTGATATTCAGCGACAGCACTTTGCTGGACCTGGCTACGTATTTGCCGCTTTCAAAAAATGATCTTCCCATGATCTCAGGTTTCGGTGCATTTAAGATCGAGCGTTACGGTATGCCATTCTTAGAAAAGATACAGGACTATTGCAATGATCATTCATTAGCTACGCGGATGGAATTAAAGCAACCATCTAAAGCGAAAAAAGCACCAAAAGTTGTGGCGCCACGCGAAAGGGCTTCTGATACTAAGAAGATCAGTTACGAGATGTACCGTTCAGGTAAATCTATTTCTGAGATAGCCACAGAACGAGAGTTAGCAACTACTACTATTGAAACACATTTGAGTTATTATGTAAGTACCGGCGAATTGGATGTGAACACATTTGTTTCAGCAGAAAAACAGGAGCGGATAGAAAAAGTTGCCAATAAATATGGAAGGTTGAGCTTGAAATTGCTGAAAGATAATTTGCCTGAAGGAATGAGTTATCTCGAAATAAGAATGACAGTTGCAATGCTTAATGGGAGAGGTTAAGCGTTTTTTGCCGCGCCCTTTAGGGCGTGGATCAAAGAAGTAATATGATATTCTTATTCAGGGGCTTCCAGCCCCGAGTGTTTTGTATATCAACCCTGAAAAATTACACAGGGGGCTGGAAGCCCCAGATGTACATTACAATCATTCCTTCTTTGATCCACGCCCTAAAGGGCGCGGCAACAAAGGGCGCGGCAAGACTTCGCAAATTCAAGCGCCCTCAACTCCGCCCACGAAAACTCCGAACCCGCCAACATAAACCCGCAATGCCCACCTGTAGCGGGTGTTTCCATAAAAAGGTTTTCATTGTTGGTTGCTTCATCATAACAAAAACATTCGGGAGATAAGAAACTATCGTTCTTCGCCTGAACGATCAGCGAAGGGATCCGGATATTTTGTAAATAAGGTTTTACACTGGCGCGTGCGTAGAAATCATAAGCATCGGTAAAACCATGTAAGGGCGCGGTGTAACGGTTATCGAAATCTACAAAGTGTTTGATCTTTTCATAACCCTCGTAACTGATCAGGTCGGGGAAAAGGTTTTCTTTCTGTTTTATTTTCTCCCCCAGCTTGCGGAGAAAACGGGTGCTGTAAATTTTATTGGTTGATTCTGATAGTATTTTTACGCTGCTCAAAAGATCGCATGGAACAGAAAATCCGATTACTTTTTTTATTTGTGCAGGAACGGCATCCGGGAACTCTGCTACGGCGCGTAAACTCAAACTACCACCCATACTGAATCCAACCAGGACAATTTCTTCATATCCATATTTTTGAATTGTATGAGCGATCACGAACCTGAGATCGCTTGCATCGCCATGATGGTAAAAGCGGGGAAGCCGGTTCAATTCACCACTGCAACTCCGACAGTTCCATCCCAATGCATCATAGCCGTTCTCTGTAAAGATTTTTGCCATCCCGATCACGTAATGCCTGTGTGAATCGCCTTCGAGGCCATGCGTGATGATGACCAGTTTTTTTCTTTCAGCAGCAATAAAATGCCAGTCAAGGTCCACAAAATCACCATCCGGTAATTCCAGTCTTTCCCTTTGCTGGTACCTGAAATTTACTTTCCTGAACAGGCTCGGAAAAATGGTTTGTAAATGCCCGCCAAATTGCCAGAAAGGAGTTTTATAGGAAGGGTTGGGAAGTAAAGGCATTATCAATGGTTGACCGCAAATGTAAAACGAAACAGCATTCATCAATACGTAGTAATTTCAAAATCCATAAATCCGTGATCCGCTGATTCGTAATGGCTAATTCGTACCTTCAACCCATGGAGAATAAATACCTCAAATATTTTAAGGTCGCTTCCCTGTTCAATACCAGGCGAACAAGGGATATTTTCCAGGTGAACCCAACGGTAGTGCCCAAACGCGAAGAGGCAAACGAGATCAAGGTCTGCGTATTTGATTATTCACCGCAGGAACTGGAAGAAAAATGCCTGGAAAAGATCGAGGATAGTTTTCGTTTCAGGGACAATGAACATATTACCTGGATCAATATAGACGGATTGAGGAAAGATGCAGTGGAAACGATCTGTACCCATTTTAATATTCACCCGCTTATAAGTGAAGATATCATGAGTATCGGGCAGCGCCCGAAGATGGATGAGATGGACCCGATACTTTTTTGCCTGCTCAATATGCTTTATTTCAATGACCACACAGGTGCGGTAGAAACAGAGCAGATCAGTATTGTGTTGGGAAAGAATTTTGTAATCTCTTTCCAGGAAGATTCGCATCGCGATGTGTTTGATACGATACGCGATAAACTCCGTGTGCCCGGTAGTAAGCTCCGTCAAAGCAAGGCTGATTATTTGTGCTATGCATTGCTCGATATGATCGTTGACCATTACTATGTGGTGATGGAAAAATTAGGAGAGAACATCGAAATGCTGGAAGAGAAGATCATCCGCAGCAGCAATACACGCGCATTGGCAGAGATCAATAACCTGCGCAAAGAACTGATCGTATTAAAGCGTAACGTGAGCCCGGTGCGCGATCTTGTGAACGGTTTTATCAGGAGCGATAGCGACCTGCTGGAAGAACGTACCACCAAATATTTCAAAGATATTTACGACCATATTGTTCAGGCGAATGACCTTGCAGAAAACTATCGTGATATGATGATGAACCTGCAGGATCTCTATCTCAGCAATGTGAACCTGAAGATGAATGAAGTGATGAAAGTGATGGCGGTAGTAACCTGCTTACTCGCACCCGCAACTGTGATCGGCGGAATTTTTGGAATGAACTTCGACAGGATCCCTTACCTGCACAACCAATACGGATTTTTTATTGCCATCGGCCTGATGCTTATCGTTCCTATCTGGATGATATTTTTATTTCGGAAGCGCGGGTGGTTTTGATTAAAGCCACGAATTACACGAATTAGCACGGCCAAATTCGTG
>JAQBNJ010000156.1 GCA_028288645.1 Sediminibacterium sp. | reverse complement strand
AAATGAACACCATCAAACGGCGTATCATCCGCAGAATGTTATTGTATAAAATAACAACACTCAAAGCATACGCAAAACTGCTTTCGCAAAAAAATGAAGAGATAGATATTCTTTACCAGGATCTGCTTATTAATGTAACCAGTTTTTTCCGCGATACCGATACGCACAAATTTTTAAAAGAAAATCTTTTCCCAAAGTTACTCAAAAGAAAAAAAACGGGAGAGTCGCTGCGGATATGGATTCCTGCCTGTGATACCGGCGAAGAAGCGTATTCCATTGCCATGATGTTGCTTGAAATCCAGGAAAGCAAAACAATCAATACACCCGTTCAGATTTTTGCTACCGACCTCAGTGAAAACGCAATCAGGAAGGCCCGCATTGGCGTTTACACCAAACAGGAATTAGAAACTGTTTCGCCAAAACGCATCCAGCGTTTTTTCACAAAATCAGACGGCAACTTCCGCGTTAACAAAGCAGTGCGCGATATATGTGTATTTGCGCCACATAATATTTTGCGCGACCCGCCTTTTTCCCGCCTCGATTTTATCAGTTGCTGTAATCTTTTTATTTATTTCGATACCGCCGCTCAAAAAAAAGCCATTAACACTTTTCATTACGCCTTAAATGATGATGGATTTTTGATGCTTGGTAAATCAGAAAACGTAAGCCAGTCTGTAAATTTTTTTGCGGATTTCAATAAAAAGTATAAAATATTTTCGCGTAAAATGAATTCAGGCACGCGTACACTGCCTGCCTTATCACCCCGCATTGAGCATCAAACGATGCCTGAAAAAAATGCTACGATAATCGGCAAAAACAAAACATACAAAACTATTTCCGGTAGTCATAACGGGCTCGACAATGCCATTGATGCTGTGCTGGTTTCAGAATTTATGCCTGCAAGCGTGGTAATCAATCACCAGATGGAAATTGTGCAGTTTCGTGGCACAACCAATCTATTTCTCACTAATCCAACAGGCAAAGCGACATTTAATATTTTAAGAATGGCACGGCCGGAAATTGCTTTTGAATTGCGTAATGCAATTTCAAAGGTCTTAAAAACCAATCAACGCATTCGAAAAAGCGGAATTGAAATCAAAATAAATTCAACGGTCAGAATTATATGTGTGGAAATAGTGCCGCTTAAAATAGAATGGGACGAACCCCTTCTCCTGGTTCTTTTCACCGAGCAGGAACAAACAGAAATTTATTCGGCTCACGACAAAGGAGGAAAAAATAACTCAGTTGCCAAAGACCGGAGAATAAAAAAACTGGAAGAGGAACTGGCAGCAGCACAAGCCGATGCGCTTTCCATGTCGCAGGAGCAGGAAGCATTTACCGAAGAACTGCAAAGCGCCAATGAAGAAGTGGTTTCAAGTAATGAAGAACTGCAAACCGTAAATGAAGAGTTAGAAACTTCAAAAGAAGAAATTGAATCTGCCAACGAAGAACTTACCACCACCAACCAGGAATTGCAAACGCGCAATGACCTGCTCAATGAATCGTATGAATATTCTGAAGCCATTGTTTCCACTATGCACGAACCCATGCTTGTGTTGGGAAAAGACCTTCGGGTAAAATCTGCCAACAAAGCATTCTATAACAAATTCAGTGTTACCGAAGAACAAACAGAAGGCGTACTTTTATATGACCTCGGAAACAAACAATGGAACATTCCCGCACTTCGCGAACTACTTGAAGAGATCATCCCTAAAAATTTTCATTTCGACAATTACGAGGTGAAACACACATTTCTGCACCTTGGCGAAAAAATTATGTCACTCAATGCAAGCCGCGTTATCCAGAAAGCACATCGCGAACAATTAATCCTTCTTATCATTGCAGATATTACAGAAGTAAGGCAGTTAATAATAGAAAAGGAACTCAGGGAAAGGGAATTGCTCAATAGAGAAATACGCGAACGTAAAGAAGAAAAACTAAGATTAGAAAAGGCCGTTGATGAAAGAACACAGGAATTAAAAGAGGCCAACGAGTCGCTCGAAGATAAAAACACCACCCTTCAAAACATGAACAAGGAACTGGAAGCCTTTGCCTATGTTTCCAGTCACGATTTGCAGGAACCCCTTCGCAAAATACAAACCTTTGCAAACCGCATACTCGAAAAAGAAAATCAAAACTTATCCGATAGCGGCAAAAATTATTTCCACCTCATGCAGAACGCCGCAGATCGAATGCAGCAACTCATACGCGATTTACTTGCCTTCTCACGCATTAGTGCAGCCGAACGAATATTCGAGGACATCAGTCTCACCAGTATCGTTGAAGAAGTAAAATCTGAATTCAAAGAGGCAATTACACAAAAACGAGCTGTCATAGAGGTAAAAGAAAGCTGCGAAGTCAAAGCCGTTCCTTTCCAGTTTCGCCAGCTCATGCACAATCTCATTGGCAACGCACTCAAATTTTCACGTCCCGATGTGCCGCCTCACATAACCATAACGGGCAAAAATATTACATACAGTAAACTAAATATCGAAAACCTATCACCTCGAAAAACATACTGCCACATCAGGATCACCGACAATGGTATTGGCTTTGAAAAAAAATTCAATGAGAAAATATTTGAAGTATTTCAACGTCTCCACGATAAAGATAAATACATAGGTACAGGGATAGGGCTTGCCATTGTCAAAAAAATAGTTGATAATCATAACGGCATCATCACCGCAACAGGCGTATTGAATAAAGGAGCAACATTTAATATTTATATTCCTGCTTCAGGGAGTAAATGAATCATATGTCTTAGGATGTCTTAAACTCTTAACTGCAGTGGTTGTTCTCTGGTAAATGGTTGGAACTATCCCGTCTATCTTCCCTGGATTTTATCGAACCGGCATCCAATTAATTGCAGGAATTTTTTCAACTGAACGGGTGCCCGATTTCTGAGTGCGGAGATCGCATCGGTAAATAGATCAATCTTACACAGAATTTGTGTGTCTTTAAACGCCTCATGTAAAAGTATGCGATCATCCGGGTCATCCTCAATTATTCAGATGGTATTGTTATGAGTGTTGGTCATAATCTTACACTTTAATAAATCAAACCATTCGGAGAAAACTGCAGACGTTCATTTTTTGTCTCTCTCAGGGTGACACCCTGCGGAGACAAAAGAATGTTTACCTATTGTTTACCCTTGAAATGAAAAAACCTCATAAGTTATTGACTTACAAGGTTTCTTACCTTTTGTTAGTGAACCGGATTGGATTCGAACCAATGACCCCAAGCTTAGAAGGTTTGTGCTCTATCCAGCTGAGCTACCGGTCCTTAAATGGAGCGCAAAATAACGGAAAAAACGGGTGCGAACCAAGAATTAGCGAATTGGCGGATTAACGGATCGGCGGATTGGTGAATTGGTACGCTACAATCCGATAATCCGTAATCCGCCAATCCGCCAATCCGCTAATTGTCTTTACTTTGCGCCAAACGATTGCCCGATGAGTTCCGATAACCTGTACAATTACCTTCCCCTCGACAGAAAATGGCTGCATTTCGACCAGGTAAAGAACCTGCTTGATTACAACCAGCACGTATCTATCACATTCGACGCACACGAACGCATATTGATCTGCCGAGAATACCTCGATAAAAAAATGGCGGATAAGGATAGCCTCGTTTATGGCATCAATACCGGCTTCGGTTTCCTGCAGAATGTAAAGATCGACGCGAGCCAGATCGAACAGTTACAATACAATTTATTGGTATCCCATGCCTGCGGATTGGGAGAAGAAGTGCCCAAAGACATTGTGAAACTGATGCTGATGCTAAAGATCAAATCACTCAGTTATGGTAACAGCGGGGTACAGATAGACACCGTGATCCGGTTGATGTATATGTACAACAATGATGTATTACCTGTGATATACACACAGGGTTCCCTGGGCGCATCCGGCGATCTTGCGCCTTTGAGCCATTTAAGTCTGCCTTTGATCGGTTTGGGAGAAGTATATCATGAAGGAAAGAAAATGAAAGCAGTTGAAGCGATGCAGAAATTTGGCTGGGAACCTATTCACCTGCAAAGCAAGGAAGGACTGGCGCTCATCAACGGAACTCAATTCATGAGCGCTTATGGCATGTATTGCCTGAAAAAAACA
>JAQBNJ010000103.1 GCA_028288645.1 Sediminibacterium sp. | reverse complement strand
CCACCGGGGTGCAACCCCTGCTGCATATAGGCGATGCCACCAATGTATTGCGGGAAGACATTGTCCAGGGCTCTGTTTCGCGCGAAGAAGCGTTGCAGAACTCACCCGTTACCGATAAAGCATTTTTTAAGGTGCCGAAAGTAATAAAGAAGTAATTTCATCCTGCAGCCGAAACCCAGCCTTATGAGTGATGCGATCATCCGTTTAGAGAATATCCAGAAAAGTTATTTCATGGGTAACCAGGCCATTCCTGTATTGAAAGGGATCTCAATGGATATTTTTAAGAACGAATATGTTGCGCTGATGGGTCCATCCGGTAGCGGTAAGAGTACGCTGATGAATATCCTCGGTTGTTTGGATTCTCCAACAGGCGGAAAATACATCCTGAATAATAAGGACGTTAGTAAAATGGCCGATGATGACCTGGCAGAGGTTCGTAATACAGAGATCGGTTTCGTATTTCAGCAGTTCAACCTGTTGCCACGTTTAACAGCTGCAGAAAATGTAGCACTGCCATTGATCTATGCAGGCGTAAGCAAAAAGGAAAGGATTGAAAGATCGATGGAAGCTTTGAAAAAAGTAGGGCTTGAAGACAGAAGCCATCACAAATCAAATGAACTAAGCGGGGGACAAATACAAAGGGTTGCCATCGCCCGCGCATTGGTAAACAATCCTTCCCTGTTATTGGCGGATGAACCAACCGGTAACCTCGATTCAAAAACTTCTGTAGAGGTAATGGAAATATTCGGAAAGATACAGCAGGGCGGAAATACAGTTGTACTCGTAACCCACGAAGAAGACATCGCCCGCTATGCCCACAGGATCGTTCGGTTAAGAGATGGATTGGTGGAGACGGATACGATGAAGGAACATTCTATGATCACGCATTAGCGGTTTGTAGTTTGTGGTTTGTAGTTTGTGGTTGGGTTTCTGAAAGAAATAAGAGTCTTTTGAACTTCAGCCTTCTAACCACAAACTACAAACCACAAACCACAAACCAAGCCCATGGCCCTCAAAATATATACAAAGACCGGCGACCTCGGCAAGACCTCCCTTATTGGCGGCACCAAAGTTCCCAAGAGCCATATTCGGATTGAAACATATGGTACGGTGGATGAGTTGAATTCTTATATAGGATTGGTGAATGATCTGATCACTAATGAACATTCAAAACAGGTATTGAAAGAAGTGCAGGACAGGCTATTTACCATCGGTTCTTCTTTGGCATGCGATCCTGATAAAGAGCCGCTGATGAAAATGCCCGATCTTAAAGAAACAGATATTGTGTTTTTAGAAAAAGAGATCGATGCAATGAATGAAGTGTTGCCACCGATGAGATCATTTATTTTACCGGGCGGACATATCGCAGTTTCTACAACACATGTGGCGAGATGTATCTGCAGAAGGGCAGAGCGCTGTTGTGTGAATATGCAGGAACAGGAATTGTTTGTTGATCCATTAGTGATCAAATACCTGAACCGTTTAAGCGATCATTTATTTGTTCTCTCGAGATATATCGGGCATTTATTAAATGCGCCTGAAATTCCGTGGAAGCCGCGTGTATAAGATTTCACGCAAAGGCGCTAAGAGGCAAAGGCGCAAAGTTATTGCATGCATTTCCCTTCTTTTCTTTGCGCCTTTGCTCCTTGGCATCTTTGCGTGAAATTTCTAACCTTTCTTACTTCTCTTCATAATTAATGATGTGATCAACCCAATTGCCATTCCGCCTACAAACATGAAGGCAAACAAAAAGAGATAAGAAACAACGGAACCGCCTGTTTGCATATCTACCTGTTTCATTTTTGCAGCGATGGCATCGGGTGTTGCATGCGCCGCTTCTAATTTGGCGCGCTCAAAGGCCATGAGAGTGGGTTTGAATTGTGTGTTGATCACTTCTCCGTACAGGCAATATAAAATGGTTACCCCAAGGCTATAAATTAATGCGATAGTAGCGGCTACTTTCAGACCCTGCCCAACAGTAAGCAGACCACCCTGTTCTTTTCTTGTTGAAAAAATAGCTACAATGATCATTATCCAATAAACGAAAGCGCCGACCATGCGCGCGTATTGTCCTGTTTCGTGGTTGGTGGTATTGTAGCCGAGAATATGTTCAATGATGGTCCAGATAATGGTGATGATGAATGCATAGACACCATATTTTACAGCGGTATTTTTCATAAAGCAGTTTTAGGTTCTTAAATATAAAACTTTTTCACGCTTTTCACGCAAAGGGGCAAAGGCGCAAAGTTTTTCTTTGTGACTGCGAAAAAAGTTGAATAAAGAAACAAGCGCACAAGAGTGCGACGCAAGTAAAGTTGATCAGGGAACAGAAGCCGGGTAAATAAAAATTATCCTACAATTTTCCCGTCTTTCATATGAAGCGTACGATCGCTCATGCCGGCCAGTTCTTCGTTGTGGGTAACGATGAGAAAGGTTTGATTGAAATCGTTCCTGAGCTGCACAAAAAGATCGTGTAATTCTTTGGCATTGGTGCTGTCGAGGTTGCCGGTGGGCTCGTCGGCAAAAACGATGGAGGGGTTGTTGATCAGGGCCCGGGCAACCGCCACGCGCTGCTGTTCGCCGCCGGATAATTGCTGCGGTTTGTTGTCCATGCGGTCGGCCAGCCCTAAAGTTGTTAACAGTTCCATGGCCCTTGCGGTGGTCTCTTTCTTTTTTTGGCCCGCAATCCATGCCGGGATGGAAACATTTTCCAGCGCCGAGAATTCAGGCAGCAGGTGATGGAACTGGAACACGAAGCCGATATGGTTATTCCGGAAAGCAGCGAGTTTTTTACCTGAAAGCTGGTCAATACGCTGTTCATTGAGCCAGATCGCGCCTTCATCAGCCTTATCAAGGGTTCCAAGGATATGTAGAAGGGTACTTTTACCCGCCCCGGAAGAGCCCACGATGCTCACGATCTCGCCTTTATTGATCCCGATATCCACGCCTTTGAGCACCTGTAAACTGCCGTATTTTTTGGTAATATGTTCTGCTTTCAGCATCCGGAAAGGGTTGTTTTAAGGCTACAAACGTACAACAGGCAGGGGTTCCGGCACGAATTTTTAAACATTTCTTTGGAAAGGATGGCAACTCGCATTTGGTAGTTTCATTTATACGGCTACATTTGCAAAAAATTAAAAGGTAAAATATGTTCTGGACATTAGAATTAGCAAGTTACCTGGAAGAGGCCCCCTGGCCCGCAACAAAGGATGAACTGATCGATTATTCGATCCGTAGCGGTGCACCCCTTGAAGTGGTGGAGAACCTGCAGGAACTGGAAGATGAGGGTGAAGTGTACGAGAGCATTGAAGATATCTGGCCCGATTACCCGAGCCAGGAGGATTTCATGTTCAATGAAGACGAATACTAAACCCCATTCCCTGAGAGGGAGTAAAAATATTTACAGGATATGAAAGGCTG
>JAQBNJ010000527.1 GCA_028288645.1 Sediminibacterium sp. | reverse complement strand
ACAGAAAATGGAATTCGTTCTGCAAAAAGAAAAACAGGAAGCCGAACGTAAAAGAGTAGAAGCACAGGGTATTGCCGATTACCAGAAGATCATCAGCACCGGCCTGGGCGATAAGCAGTTGCAGTATGAACAGATACAGATCATGAAAGGCCTCATCACTTCACCCAATGCAAAAGTGATTATTATGGGAGGAGGAAAGACGCCGGTGATATTGGATGCGAATGGGAAGAACTAATTATAACTAAAAAAAGTAAAAAGGGGTTAAAAGGTCGCGAAAAAGATTCGATCCTTTTAATCCCTTTTATTTTCTTAACCCATTCTAACTAATTCATGCCTCCTGCCCAACCCGAGAAATCTGCAGTATCATCAACCTCGCAAAAACAAGATGCCCGCAAAACACACCCACCACCGAAGAAAAAATATCTAAATAATCAAAGGTTCTTCCGAATACAGGAATGAGTTGCAGGTATTCATTAATGATGACCAATAACAAACCAAAGCAACAGGTAAAACTCAGATGCAACGGCGTTTGCAATCTAAAATAGCGCTGAAAGAACCAACACGCACCAAAGGGTAATAAAAAAGATCCGATTAAGTTAGGGGCAAACCCCACCACCGGTTTCCATTCATGGGGAATATGAACAAAAGGGCGCAGTAAAAATTTGATGGCCCATATCAATAAAGTTCCGCCGATCACAACCCTCCTCGAAACTGTTTTTAAATACATAGCGGAATTATTCGTTCCTGAAAATAAGGAAAACAACTGTGCCTCTGTGTCTCTGTGTGCAAATTAATTTCACACGGAGGCACAGAGTCACGGTTTGAACCTTTAATCTATGAAGGATAAATAAAATGAAAGTTACTTCTCAAAATCAATAGGCTTTCGCCATACGCGTATCACCCACCACAGGTAAGCAGTAAGGCTGATCGCAAACCAGATAAAGAAAAGAATATTGCCGATTGTTACATGCTCATGCACAAAAGCAAGATCATACATGATGCCAAGTGTAGAATTAATGGCCATCCACAACAATCCCAGGGCGAGTGTATTTAAGATACGTATCAGATATTCTTTAACGCCTGGTTCCATAAGAACCCCCTCCCAGGGGGCTGGGGGTTAGGGGTTGTTTAATCAAAACTCTGGTTGCTTGCAGCCGCAAGTTTTACGATCCGGTCAAATTGTGCGGCGGTAAGATCAACATAGAAATAATAGATCGGGTCTACAGCAATACCATTCTTGTGTACTTCATAATGACAATGCGGCCCCGTACTTTTCCCCGAAGTACCTACATAGCCTATCACTTCACCGCGTTTTACCATCTCACCAACACTCGCTTTCACGCGCACCATATGTCCATAGGTTGTTTCATAACCGTTGCCGTGACTGATCACCACATGGTTACCAAAACCGCCGGTACTAAAGCCGGCATTCTTAACTTTTCCGTCGGCTGTTGCATAAATAGGTGTTCCGATAGGCGCGGTAAAATCAAGGCCCATATGTGGCCGCAAGATCTTTAATACAGGATCTATGCGATAACCAAAACCGGATGCGATCCTGTCAAGATTTTTATTGCTCACCGGTTGAATAGCAGGTATGGAAGCAAGCATTTTCTCTTTGTTCTTTACCATATTGCTGATATCATCAAACGATTTTTCCTGGTAAGCTACTACCAGTGAAAGATTATTCAGCTGGCCGGTGATACTTGTCACTAATTCGGTTTCGCCCATGCTTTGCACCAGCTTTACCTCATTCTTTAATTCCATCGCCTTTATGCGGGCGCTGTCGTGGATAGGCAGTGCCCCAAATATGGAGCGGTAAACATTATTATCGCGGTTCTCTATCTCAGCCATCTGGAGTTCCAGTTGCTTGAGGCGTTCCATAAAAACGCTGTAGTTGTTCGCCATGTCCTCATTCTGCTGGCGCAGGTATTTTTCTTTGGGCGAATCGATATAACGAAAGGTGATAGCGAAAATGATGGCGCCCGTAACAATGGATGCCGCCAGGAAACCGATCAACTGCAATAACCGCACGCGCAGAGGTGTGTCCAGCTTTTCATAGCGCAGTGTGTGGGTATTATAGTAGTATTTGACCTTTTTCATTGGCATTGTTGCTTTTTAAGACCAGCTATGAGCTTTGAGCCAAGAGCAGGAAGTCTTCTTTGCCGGCTCACAGCTCATGCCTCACAGCTCATAGCTTGTCCCTCCAATTCCATACCTATGATGCCCTTAAAAAGCCACCAAAGATAGTTTCTAACGCCCTAACATTTTGTTTAAAATTTTTTCATAGATGATGACCAGTGCCGAAATACGTAAGCAATTTCTTGATTTTTTCGCTAAGCGCGGGCACCAGGTTGTTCCTTCGGCCCCGATCGTTGTAAAAAACGATCCTACATTGTTGTTCACCAACGCAGGGATGAACCAGTTCAAAGATTATTTCCTGGGTAATAAAAAACCGGAGAATTCACGAGTGGCCGATACTCAAAAATGCCTTCGCGTAAGCGGTAAACACAACGACCTGGAAGAAGTGGGTGTAGATACCTATCACCATACCATGTTCGAAATGCTGGGTAACTGGAGCTTTGGCGATTATTTTAAAAAAGAAGCCATTGCCTGGAGCTGGGAGCTGCTGACCGATGTATATAAATTAGACAAGGACCGTTTATATGTAACCATTTTTGAAGGTGATAAAAAAGAAGGCCTGCCAAAAGACGAGGAAGCATACAATGAATGGAAAAAAGTAATTGCAGAAGACAGGATCTTATTGGGAAACAAAAAAAATAATTTCTGGGAGATGGGCGATACCGGCCCCTGCGGCCCCTGCACCGAGATTCATGTTGATTGCCGTAGCGATGAAGAAAGAAAAGCAGTTGCTGGGAAAACATTGGTGAACAATGACCACCCGCAAGTGATAGAGATCTGGAACAATGTATTCATGCAGTTCAACCGTTTGAAAGATGGAAGCCTGCAGCCCTTACCTGCGCAGCATGTTGATACAGGCATGGGCTTCGAACGCCTGGTTCGCGTGATACAGGGAAAACAAAGTAATTACGATACAGATGTTTTCACAGGAACAATAGCAGCAACCGAAAAGATCACAGGAAAAAAATATGATTATAGTGATAGCAAAGAGGCCATTGCATTCCGCGTATTAGCGGATCATATCCGTGCGATCGCATTTACGATTGCCGACGGACAATTGCCAGCCAACAATGGTGCAGGCTATGTGATCAGGAGGATATTGAGAAGGGCAGTGCGCTATTATTATTCTAACCTGAATTATAAGCAACCCTTACTATTTCAATTGATGCCTTTACTGGCTAAACAATTTGAAAATGTTTTTCCTGAACTGAATAAACAACTGGATTTTGTAAGTAAAGTGGTGAAGGA
>JAQBNJ010000033.1 GCA_028288645.1 Sediminibacterium sp. | reverse complement strand
CGACTCAGCTGAGATTGGATTATAAATTTGAACCATATAGTCACATAGGGCATATAGGTTATAATACATAGATAAATGATAATTGGCTTTTTACCAATACATGATGCCATTTTGCTGTCTTATATGCAAATGTTGCAAAAGCCAAAGGGTATCTTGATAAATTTTCATTGTGTTCATATTTTCAAAGAAGGATAAAAGACCCTTGTAAATAATTTGTTTGCACTATCCTGAAGAATAATGAAAACTATGTGAAAACCTATGTTTCTATCCACGCCTTTGGCGGGACAAGTTGTGCCTATTGTGGTTCCATTTATTTCCTGTCATTAAAGTACCTGAAAATGTTAATTAGCCGACCCGAAGGAATAACCAGAAACATTTAGAACTTTTCTTATCTTTCAAATCCATACATTTTTCAACCTTAGCCGGATGATCTTCAGGAAAATCAGTTTGATCCCTTCTGTCTTTTTTACAAGAATAATCTCGTTGATTGCTTTCGCAAATTGTTTTATTTGTATGATAAGCTGGACTGGCAAACCATCAGCAAATAAAACGAATCCTGCGATGGATTCAATCCCGCAGGTGGATACCGTAGTTGCGAGGTTCATGAAAAAATATAAAGTACCGGGAATGTCTATCGCGATTGCAAAGGATGGTAAACTCGTGTATGTAAAGGGATATGGTTATGCCAACACTTCTACCGGGGAAAAAGTAACGCCTTCGCATTTGTTCAGGATAGCCAGTGTATCAAAACCTTTTACTGCTGTTGCCATCTTACAATTGGTTGAGGCAGGTCGTCTGTCACTTGATGCAAAAGTTTTTGGTGACAGAGGAATATTGGGAAATGAATACGGCAACCCTCCTCCTGATTCAAATATCAAAAACATTACGGTTCACCAGTTGCTGCAACATACTTGCGGTGGCTGGACAAATGATTCACACGACCCGATGTTCACTGATGTGTCTCTATCGCATGCACAGGTCATTGCCAATACATTAAAAAATGAGGCCCTGATCAATGAACCGGGAAAAGCCTATGCCTATTCCAATTTTGGCTATTGCGTTTTGGGAAGGATCATTGAAAAGATCAGTGGTATGTCTTATGAGAATTATGTAAAGAACAATATCCTCAGTAAAGCGGGCATCACTGATATGCAGGTTGGCGGCAACCGGTTAATTGATAAAAAACCGAATGAAGTAATTTATTATGGGCAGGAGAATGAAGATCCCTATCGTTACAACATCAAGAGAATGGATTCACACGGCGGATGGATCGCTTCGGCGGCTGACTTGTTGCGTTTTGTTTTTTGCGTTGATGGATTTTCTACCAACCCGGATATATTGAATGCCGCAACCATTAAAACGATGACGACCGCATCAACTGCCAATGAAAGATATGCCTGCGGATGGTCAGTAAATATAGCAAATAACTGGTGGCATAACGGGAGCTTACCGGGAACCGGCTCGGAACTTGTTCGCGCAAACAATGGCTTTTCCTGGGCCATTCTTGCCAATACACGCAGCGGCGACAAGGATTTCGGTATTGATATGGATCGCCTGATCTGGTACGCTGTGCGTGACACCACGGTTCATTGGAAGAGTGTGGAATGATTTTTTACGGCACCAACATAATTTATTAATCATTAAAACTTATGTTATGCTGAAATGGTCATTAGCTTTCTTCCTTATTGCCATCGTTGCCGCCATTTTTGGTTTTACCGGTATTGCTGCCGGCGCGGCTTCCATTGCAAAAGTCATCTTTTTCATTTTTGTGGTTCTATGGCTGCTCCTATTGGTTTTGGGCGTTACTATCTTCAAGAAAAACTAAGATAGTATCATGCCGTTCGGCCTGCCGACGGCCGTTAAAGAACACATTTTATGCAATGTCTTTGCCGCCTGTTCTCATGGAAAAATATGAAAATAACGGTGCTTGATAAGTCATCATAAGGCCCATTTTCACCTTGGGGAAATGGCATAATTTCCCTGTATTTACCTATGGGAAGCGGCAATATGAAAAAACATATGCACACTTTGTTCAGTATCTATTTAAAACACGCGGTGGTTATATCTAACATTGCATATATTAGTATCCTAATTACTAACCCATTTAAATTCTAACTACCATGGCAAAAGCCGCAAAAAAAGCCGCACCGAAGAAAGCGGTAAAAAAAGCAGCACCAAAAAAGGCTGCTCCGAAAAAAGCAGCTAAGAAAGCCGCTCCTAAAAAAGCAGCACCAAAAAAAGCAGCAGCTAAGAAAGCCGCTCCAAAGAAAAAAGCCGCTAAAAGAAAGCCTAATGCAGCTTTTATGGTCGCAATGACACCGAGCGATAAGCTGGCTGCCGTAATAGGACCAAAAGCAATACCACGTACTGAGATCGTTAAGCAGATCTGGAACTACATCAAAAAGAACAATCTCCAGGACAAAGCGAACAGGAGAATGATCAATGCCGATGCTAAACTCAAAGCAGTATTCGGCAAAGACCAGGTTTCTATGTTCGATCTTGCCAAGATCATCAGCAAAAACGTTAAGTAAATTCGTTTGTAATAAAAAAAGTCTCCCCACAGTATTGTGAGGGGACTTTTTTTATGCGAACAACGGAACGTTTTCCTGTGCCTATAACAATAAATTTCATAAATACCGGTAGCGTCCCGCGCCATCTAAGTTTAGCAGCGCTTGCCAGGAACATTCCAAAAAACAGATGCCCGTTGATTGAGCGATGGTATGGTTTTTTATATAGTTAGGTAAATACAACCACCAAATGTCTCTTTCCGGCTCACCACGTTACATTAACCTGCCGGTTTATAGTAAGCTATCACTGATCGTTCTCGGTATACTTGGATTCTTTTACATTCTATATGTTGGCGCAGATATACTGGTGCCGCTTGTATTCTCTTTCATCTTTGCAATACTGCTCAATCCCGTTGTTAATTTTTTGTGTGGCAAAGGGCTAAACAGGGTGCTTTCGATCTTCGTAGCCTTATTCATTTCTTTCGCGGTTATATTGGGCACTTTATATTTTATCGGCATGCAACTAAGCATGTTTACAGAATCACTCCCGCAATTCAAAGAACATTTTACAAAACTGGTTAACGAAGCCAGTGAATGGTTTTCGGTAAAATTCAATATCGCCCGTCCCAGTATCGATGGGTGGATAGAAAAAATAAAAAAGGACGGAATGAGCAATGGCCCAGCCATGATCGGCCAAACATTGGGAACAGTAAGCGGCATCCTGGCGGTTGTTTTACTGCTGCCTGTTTATATGTTCACCATCCTCTACTATAAACCATTGCTTTTAGAATTTGTTGCGGAAATGTTTGATAAGAAAAGGCATCCGCTTGTTGCCGAAGTGCTCACCGAAACAAAGGCGTTGGTACAAAGCTACCTGGTAGGATTATTAATTGAAATGTTATTGGTTGCGGCAATGAACTCCGTGGGACTATTGATCATTGGCGTTAAGTATGCCATACTGATCGGAACCATTGGCGCGATATTAAACCTGATACCCTATTTAGGCGGCATTATTGCGATACTGTTACCTGTGTTAATGGCGCTTGCTACCGGCAATCCAGCTCAGGCTATATGGTCCTGTGCACTATACCTGTTTGTACAATTCATCGACAATAATATCATCGTAACAAAGATCGTTGCTTCCAAAGTAAAGATCAACGCATTGATATCGATCGTAGTGGTATTGATCGGCGGAGCCTTATGGGGATTATCGGGTATGTTTCTATCCATTCCTATCACAGCGATCGCAAAAGTTATATTCGACAGGATAGAAACTTTAAAACCTTTAGGATTTTTATTGGGAGATAATCAGCCGGATGTTACAAAGGTGATTTTCCAGTTTAAGAAGAAAAAAGTGCCGAAACCTGAAGGGAATTAATAATTAATAGTTGATAGTTAATAATTCCCGGTAGGCAGGTTGTATGATTTTAAGGGGGTCTGTATGTTGCCGCGCCCAATTATTAACTATTAACTACTAATTATTAATTATCGCAACCACACCGGCCCCACTTCATTCGCTGCCAGGTAAGTATTTTTATTCCCGCCTATCCTGTTCGTAATCGCAGGGGGAACATTGTCGGCACCGGGCCATACACTAACTAATACAGCTCTTTTATCAAATTGTCCAATTATCTTTTCGCCACTTTTTGGCATTTCGGTAAAACCCTGTTTTTCTTTAATTGTGTATCCTTTAGAAAATTGGTTTCCCGACGCAGTAAAATGCGAAGCAGGTGTAATAATCTCCAATACTTCGCCGGAAGCATTGCCAAAACTGGCAAAAATATTGTTTGCAATACTTACGGTATCTGGCGCAATGCTCATGCCTTCACGTTTTGGAGAGAAGGCACCGATGCGTATAAAAGGTGGATCACAATCAAGAAATATATTATCGCGAATTACTGCATTTTTTACAGGATAATAGCCGTTGATCG
>JAQBNJ010000561.1 GCA_028288645.1 Sediminibacterium sp. | reverse complement strand
CCCGCCGAAATAATGAAGGCCCTGACAAATTTCAATCCTAAAGACACGGCGATCTTAGATGAAGCATCTAAAAAAGATCTTACCGCCAATGCAGTTAAAGACAGTACGGCTTCTATCAAACTGTTGTATAATGATAATGATATTATTGAATACAGCTCATCGTCAAAGAATGCAGAGTTTGCTGTCTTCAGCGAAGTGTACTATGATGGCGGCTGGATAGCAAAGATCGATGGAAAAGAAACGCCGATCATCCGTACCAATTATGTACTGCGTGGTTTACAGGTGCCTCCAGGTGATCATAAGATCGTGTTTGAATTCAAACCCGCTTCTTTCTATAACAGCAGCAAAGCTTCTATCGGTGCTTCGATATTGATCTGGTTATTGCTGATAGGCGCAGCGGTATCAAGCTTCCGTAAACCAAAAGCAACCGCCTGATGAGGCAACCATCTGTACTGGGCATTGTATCATTTAAAGTGTTCCCTGCACAGATGGGTGGTCAGAAAGGTGTAGCTAATTTCTATTCGCATCTTGCCAAACAGACAAAACTGGTATTGGCAGTGGAAAAGGAAAATATTTCCACTGCCAATGACTATACCGTACTCCCTTTTTTGTATCACCACAAACGGGGGTTTGCCAACCTGCGTTATATTTTCCGTTTACGCAAGCTCATCAAACAGCAAGCAATTGATGCGATATGCATTGAGCATTCATACATGGGCTGGCTGGGCATTCTGTTGAGATGGCTCACTAAGAAACCGTTTATCATTCACTCTCATAATATTGAAGCACATCGCTTTCGTGACATGCACAAACCTTTGTGGCGCATGTATCAATGGTATGAACGATGGGTACACCGAAAAGCGGACCACAGCTTTTTTATTTCACAGGAAGATCTTGATTGGGCCATCACGCATTACCACCTTTCCAAAGAGAAATGTACCGTTATTACGTATGGCGCCGATGTGTTGCAGCCCTTAGACAAGAAAGAAAGAGTGGCCTGCCGTGAACAGCTCATCATAGAAAACAAACTGGATCCTGCTACCAGGCTCTTCTTATTCAATGGCACACTGGATTATTTACCCAATACGGATGCACTGCGCATCATCATCAGCGAATTGTTATTGCGATTGCAGGCGAAGCAGTTTCTCTTCCGCATTTTTATCTGCGGCAACCGCATAACCGATCAATGGCAGAAAGTTTTACGTTCCTACCCGGATATTATTTACAAAGGATTTGTAGATGATATCAGCCTGTATTTTAAAGGGGCGGACTGTTTTATCAACCCGGTTACTTTAGGCAGCGGTATCAAAACCAAACTGATCGATGCATTGGCATATGATCAAACATGCATTTCTGCCAGGAGCGGCGCCAAAGGCATTTCACAGAAAATAGCGGGCGAAAAATTAGTGTTGGTGGATGATTATGACTGGCAGGGGTTTGCAGATAATATGTTTACACAAAGCGACAGAAATTTACAAAGTGTATCCGATGCATTTTACCAATTCTTCAACTGGGATCTGATCACACATAAAGCTTTGTCAGTTATAGAGGCCGTGAAGAATCGCAGTTAAAACCGTGCCTCTGTGTCTCTGTGTGCAATTTAATTCTCACACAGAGACACAGAGGCACGGTTGATTAATCAGTATTTGATCTTTACCAAAGATTCGTTAATACCAGAGTCTCGCTTCTGTTTTTCGTAGGTATCCCATCGAACTTTTACTTAACGGCGTTCTTTTTTCTGTCGATCGGATCTTCATCACATTACTCCATCCTTTCACGAAACCTTTTATATTAAACCCTGTTTCTTTCAGGAACTGGATACTCCACATCAATGCGGTGGAATAAAAATAGCGTATGGGTAGATAGCGATAGGCTACAATACACTTGTTCACCCACATTGAGCGTAATTTTTCTTCTTTGGGTTTTCTGCCTAATGGTGATTCTTTGTGAAGCATCACAATACTGTCATCATATTTAATGCAATAGTTTTTATCGATGAGCCGGTAACTAAGATCATATTCCTCCATGCCATAAAAAAATTCTTCAGGAAGATTACCCGCTTCAATAAGCAGTTTTCTTTTAATGGCATGGGCGCCGCCGGCAAAGTAATAAGTGAAGAAATGATGCATTCCTCTATACTTCTCAAATTGTTTATGGGGAAGGGCGTTTACCTGCATTTCAAGGTTATCGTAGTACAATACCTTAAATGAAACAATGGCCACTTCCCTGTCTTCAAATCCTTTCGACTCAAAACTTTTTATCACGTTTTCCATTGCATCTTTATTCTGTAGAACGGCATCATCATCCAGGAAAATACAGATCTCCCCTTTGGCAAATTGCAAAGCATAGTTTCTTCCTTTGGTAACACCAAGATTGGAAGGAGCATCAAAATATTTGAATGAAACGGAGGGGTTGTTATTAATATAATTTCTAACTGCAGAATAGTCTTCTGTTGACGCATTGTTCACCACAATTACTTCTTCCAGTAATTCTGCGGCACGATTGAGTGATTGAATATTCTGTAATAATTCAAGTGTATCCCCCGGACGGTTATAAGTAATGATAATGAAACTGATAGGCCTCATGCAACAAATATAACAGACTATTGCCAGCAAAAACCCTATGGTGCATTTCAAATTTTCGAGGATTTGAACCACATAGTCACATAGAAAACATAGGATTTCACATAGAAGAACTATGTGTTATAGCTATGTGCCTCCTATGTTTATGTGGTTCAAACGGGATGTTCCTAATGAACAGAAATTAACACACCACATTATACACTGCTGAGTTTTATACCCAGGGGTTTGAGCCATTTGTTAACCATCGGCATTATTCCTGTAGATTTTTTAACCGGTTTTGTAAAAGCGCAGGGCATCGCAGAATATTTTTCATATCCATTGCTGATAACAGCTGCCCGGTATTTGGAGAATAAGGTTTCCAAAACAGGAAACTGGTTTAATTGATAACGTGTCTGGTGGCGTGATAAAACATCTGGCTGATCAATCCTGTACCCGCTGAGGTGCAGGAACAACAATGGCTCTGTTCCATTAACCGAAATGACACCCGCTGTATCAGACAATTTCCTTTCATGCAAATTCCAGTAAGCCAGATTGGCACCAGGATGCGTGACGATACCGGTTCTCGTGAAAAGGATCGGAACCAGGTTCAGCCAGATCTGGTCGGCCCCCATTCCTTCTGCAAAATTAAGATAGCATTCTGTTCGCATATGTCCCTCCCACCATTGCAGGAAACGGGTTACCGTTTCACTTCGTTTGAAGGCCATGAAACCGGCATTGTATACACCCGAACGAAGCAGGTCACGCTCCCGCGGTAAATTCGTATTGTCCGGAAACGGGCTTTCAAAATGCGGTGTGATCAGTATATCATTTGCTACCAGTTGATCTTCCAATACACTGAAACTGTTTTGTACCAGGATATCAGTATCGAGATAAAATAGAATATCGGGGTTATAATGCTGAAAGATATACTGGGCAACAAAGACTTTCATCGCACAATTTAATTCGAGCACTGTATAGCGGAACTTCAGGTCCTCAAAACCAGGGATCCCGATCTGATCCACTTCTACCAGTTGATGCGGCAGAAATTCATTTTTATCAAACCTGTTGTTGATCTGGTCAACCAGCCCGATTACAATGCTATAGCCTTCATTACATTCAACAAACGAATCGGCCATTGTTTTGCAATGGGCCAGGTGACTGGCAGAGCAAACGGTATAGAGTATCTTTTTCATTATTTTTTTTCAGCCACGATAATGGTGTTCAAATATAATTTATCTGATTTAGGCCAGAGTGGTTCCACCAGTAAAAAAGCATAATTCAAAAATGGGACAAATAATTGGCGGACCACTTTTTTAAACAGCGGTATCCTCGAAAAGCCCCATACTTTATGCAGCCAGGTATCATTGATGTATACGACAAAAAGTTGATGCAGCGCACGCACAAAATTTCCATTTTTATCAGTAACCTTAATTTCAAAACCGTTTTTCTCCAGCATATCGTGCAATGCAAAACGGGTATAGCGGGCATAGTCTGCAGGTATTTCATGTTCTTCCCATACAAAGGGACAGGTGATCAGCAGCTTCCCGCCTTTTTTGGTTACCCTGGCTATTTCAGGCAGGATTTGCTGGAGGGAAAATACATGCTCAAACACTTCGCTGCTGAACACAGAATCAAAACTTTCGTTTTCGAAGGGGATCGTGATCCCATCATAAAACACATCTACATGTTCATCTTCATGGTTATGGCCCTCGCCGGCATAATCCAATCCGATATATTCAGTAACCTGGGTAAACAAAGACTGGTAGGGTTTGGCGCCACAACCAAAATCCATCAGCCTGCCCTGTAATTGTGAGCTGTAAAGGTTAATTTTGTTGTACAGTCCTTTCCGTATAAAATACAATGGATGCGAAACCGGTGGATTAAAATTTTCAGGCACCATATTTACTTATTCGGGATATTTAATTTGTGCATGAGCCAAAGCTGAAAATCAGGGTAGTGTATCAGTTTGAAAATGTAAACAGGATTTCAGCTGAATAAAATCGATACACTACCAAAATTAGATAAATTTTATTAAATTCCCATGATGACCATTCAATACGACCACCAGATATTTTGTGCGCAGAAGTTTGGAGGTATTTCCCGTTATTTCTATGAATTGATCAAGGGTATTGAGGGTGATGAATCTGTAAAAGCATTACTGGATGTAAAGTTTTCGGACAATGTATTTCTTCAGCAACTTCATCCGGATGACTCATGGTTTACCCATGCAAAATTTAAAGGAAAAAAAGACCTTGTCAGAATCATTAACACGGTGAATACATTTTATCGTACAAGAACAAATCATTTCGACATTTTTCATCCTACATATTTTCACAGCTCCTCTATTGGCAACAGGCAGGGCAGGCCCATGGTACTTACCGTATATGACCTGATTGATGAAAAATATCATTTAAAGACCCCTGCTTTACAAACACTGATTGCGCATAGAAAAAAAACGATCCAGGCAGCAGACCTCCTCATTGCCATCTCGGGCAACACCCGGAATGATCTGATTGAACATTTTGGCATTGCCCCCGAAAAAATTAAAGTAATTTATCTTGGCAATTCTCTCGAACAAAAAGATATTGACGCCGTTACGAAAAAAGAAAATGAGCTCACCCCCTATCTCTTATACATCGGCAGCAGAAAAGGCAAACATAAAAATTTTGAACCTTTTGTAAAAGCCATGTCGCAGGTATTACTGGCGGAAAAAGAGTTGACCCTGGTTTTTGGGGGCGGGGGTGCATTCACAAAAGAGGAAGAGCTACTTTTTAAGGAGATGGGTATTGATAAAAGAGTTCAATATGCACCTATTCATAATGATACCAGCCTGGTTGTACTTTATAAGAATGCCGAATTATTTGTTTACCCAAGTCTCTACGAGGGTTTTGGTTTGCCCTTACTGGAAGCTTTTGGATGCGGCACCCCTTGTGTTGTCAGTGCAGGATCCAGTATCCAGGAAGTAGGCGGAAATGCGGCAGCTTATTTTGATCCAATTAGTACCGATTCCATGGCAGCAGCAGTAGCAGAGACTTTCCGGAATAAAAGCAGGCAGCAGGAACTGGTCAGTGCCGGTTATGAAAGAAGTAAAAAATTTGGCTGGGATATTACTTTGGAACAAACCCTGGCTACTTATCGAAGCCTTATTTAATGCATATTTGCATTTCTATTCAGGAAGTATGAAAATCAAACCGATCAAATTCGTAAAAACCGTACTGGGTATTGGCAAGGTACAACCACCCTATCCGCAAGACTTTGAACCTTTTCATATCGGGATCATTGAAAAAGTACGCCCATATACCATGACCAGTGCAGAAAGGCTATTTGCATTGATAGAAGCCGTTAAATATGTTGTGCATAATAATATACCGGGAAGTATTGTTGAATGCGGTGTATGGAAAGGTGGAAGCATGATGGCGGTAGCCGAAACGCTGAAAAAATTAAATGCCACCGACAGGCAG
>JAQBNJ010000539.1 GCA_028288645.1 Sediminibacterium sp. | reverse complement strand
AATCTAAGTATTCACTAAGCAAATCACACAATAAAATGGCAAGGAAAGGTAACAGGGAGCAGGTGATTTTGGAATGTACAGACCATAAGACTACATGTCAGCACGGTACAAGCCGCTATATCACTACCAAAAACAAGAAAAACACACCTGAGCGTGTGGAGTTAAAGAAGTACAACCCGATTCTGAAAAAAGTAACTGTTCATAAAGAAATCAAATAATCATGGCAAAAGCAGCTAAAACGGCGATCAAGACCAAAGACCAGAAAGCAGCATCAGAAGCAAAGAACTGGACAAAAGTGATCAAGGCTGTACGCAGCCCTAAATCCGGTGCATACACCTTCAAAGAAGCGATCGTGCATAAGGATAAGATCAAAAATTTCTTGTCAGAGAAATAGTTGGTGCTATCGTATAATATTTAAAAAGCTTTCCTGTTTGCATGGAAGGCTTTTTGTATTTAGGAATGCTGGATACTAGATGCTGGATACTGGATGCTGGATGTCGAATTTCGGGAACACGGAGTAATGTCCGGCATCTAGCATCCAAGATCCAGTATCCAGTATCTAGCATCCAACATCCAGCATCTTTAAATTAAAACCTATGAGTTTTCTCGGAAAATTATTCGGCAAAGAAGAAAAAGAAAGTCTCGACCAGGGTTTACAAAAGACCAAGGAAGGATTCTTCGCCAAAATAACCAAGGCCATCGCCGGCAAGAGTACGGTTGATGAAGAAGTACTCGATAACCTGGAAGAAGCCCTTGTTAGCGCCGATGTGGGCATTGAGACCACTATCCGCATCATTCAGCAGATTGAAAAACGGGTAAAGGAAGATAAATACGTTAATACAGACGAACTTAATAAGATCCTGCAGGAAGAGATTGAAGCGATGCTGGTGGATTCTGCGGAACAATCCTACAAAGACTTTGGCATCCCTGAAGGGAAAAAGCCTTACGTGATTTTGGTGGTTGGTGTGAACGGTGTAGGTAAAACCACCACCATTGGAAAACTGGCGCATAATTACAAAAAAGCAGGCAGGAACGTGATACTCGGCGCCGCCGATACATTCCGCGCAGCGGCTGTTGACCAGTTAACGATCTGGAGCGAAAGGGTAGGTGTGCCGATTGTAAAACAAGCCATGGGGTCGGACCCCAGCGCTGTTGCTTACGATTCCGTTGCCAGTGCAGTTGCTAAGAACGCAGATGTTGTGATCATTGATACTGCAGGACGTTTGCACAACAAACTGCACCTGATGGATGAGCTCGGAAAGATCAAACGCGCCATTCAAAAAGTAATTCCCAATGCGCCGCATGAAGTGATGCTGGTATTGGATGGTTCAACCGGCCAGAACGCATTGGAACAGGCGAAACAATTTACCGCAACTACAGAAGTATCCGCTATATCGATCACTAAATTAGATGGAACCGCAAAAGGCGGTGTGGTATTAGCTATCGCCAATCAATTCAAAATTCCTGTAAAATATATTGGAGTGGGAGAAAAGATAGATGACCTGATCATCTTCGATAAACACGAGTTTGTAGACAGCCTGTTCTCCCTGAAGAAATAACTAACACGAATTTACTGACACGAATTACACGAATTAACACGAATTAGGCCGTGCTATCCAAGTTTAGTTCGTGATACAATTCGTGACGAATTCGTGTAATTCGTGTTTTTAATTCGTGTTCCCTAATTCGTGTAATTCGTGTTTATAAATTCGTGTCCACAAAAAAGCGAGGCCGCCTCTATAGAGACAAACCCCGCGATGGTCTATAGGAAATTGGATCTTAAAAAGTAAAGCGGATCCCTAAACCGCCCCATCCACCTTCAAAATAATTGTAACCGATAATATTAAATGATGGCTGCCAGTCGAAGCTGAGATCTAACGGTGCGCCGGTAATCTTGTAATCTAAACCGATCACTCCATCAACACCTATCGATAAACCTCCCGGGCGATCTGGAAATTTTGTCTTCCATCTATCGCTCCATATACCCACATGCGCACCGCCGCCTATATACCATTTCAATCCTTCTACACTGCCCAGGTTATTATAGAGTTCATACAAACCTGTTACACGAAATCCATCAGATGTAACATAACCAAGACCCTCAACAGCGGCCTTCTCAGTTAAAAAATGTTTGACACTGATAGCGCCGGGATAAACTTTTACACCCAGGGCCGTTTTGTAATCCGGCCCCGTATTCATTTCCTGGGCGTTGATACTAACAAAAGAAAACAGCAGCATGGTTGCCAATACGAATAGTTTCATAAGAGTGTTTTTTAGTAGTTAGTGAAAACCATGCCAAATCTATTCAACTGATTATTCAAAGAATAGTTAAGATTAGATTCTTAACATTTTCGTTTTATAATTAGGTTTGTACCATGCATACATTTAAAGAACTGGTAGCAGCATTCGGAGAATATTTTAACAAAAGGCATTTTCCTGCAACGCCTGCAACCCTCTATGAGCCTGGCGAATATTTTTTATCCTGGGGTGGCAAACGCATTCGTCCGGTGATGTGTTTGATGGGTAACGAGATGTTTGCCGATATTACGCCTGATGCCTACCATGTTGCCACGGCGATCGAACTGTTCCATAATTTCACACTGATACATGATGATATCATGGATGAAGCGCCCTTACGAAGGGGTATGGAAACAGTGCACATGAAGTATGGTTCCAACACCGCATTACTTACAGGAGATGTGATGATGATTCAGTCATATGAGAACATCAATAAGATCAATGCACAATACCTGCCGCGCATACTGGGTTTGTTTAACAAAACAGCGAAAGAAGTTTGTGAGGGACAGCAACTGGATATTGATTTTGAAAAAATGACCGATGTATCGCTCGATGCCTATATCGAAATGATCACACTGAAAACATCCGTCTTACTCGCTGCCAGCCTCGAAACAGGCGCGATACTTGGTGGCGCGAGCGAAGGAAACTGTAGACACCTCTACGAATTTGGAAAAAATCTCGGCATCGCTTTCCAGGTACAGGATGACTATCTTGATGCATTTGGCGACCCTGAAAAATTTGGCAAGGAAACCGGTGGTGATATACGCCAGAACAAAAAAACTTTTTTACTGCTGCATGCATTGGAAGTAGCCAGTGCAGAACAGAAAATTTCCCTGCAACAATTGATGCAACAAAACCCTGCAGATAAAGTGCAACTGGTGCTGGCTATTTTTAAAGAATGCAATGTGGATGAATGGGCAAAACAGCTCAAAGAAAAATATCTCCAGACCGCATTAAAACACCTCGATGATATCGCAGTGATGTCTGTACGAAAAAAACCTTTACAGGAGCTCGCAGAATTCCTGATACAAAGGGAATATTAATAGTTAAAAACTTTTGACTTTTAACTCCCAACTTTTAACTATTTTAACCTCCTAACCGAAACCATCATCCATGCGCAATTCTTTATTCCGTACAAAGAACATCGATAAGATATTAGCTGATTCAGCAGCGGCTGAGGAAGGACATGGATCGGGATTGAAACGCGTGCTTACTGTACGCGACCTCGCTTTTTTTGGTATCGCGGCCATTATTGGTGCAGGAAGTTTCAGCAGTTTGGGCGGTGCGGTATTTTCGGGCGGACCCGGTGTGGTTTTGTTATTTGTGATCTGCGGAATAGCCTGTGCATTCACTGCATTTTGTTATTCGGAATTTGCGAGCCGTATTCCTGTTGCTGGGAGTGCTTATACCTATG
>JAQBNJ010000537.1 GCA_028288645.1 Sediminibacterium sp. | reverse complement strand
CGTCATCAATGCGCCGGCAACACCTATATAATAATACAAAGGATTTGCGCCGTATGAAGCGGTTAGTATCTCATCTTTTGAAAAGAAGCCTGAGAACGGTGGAATACCTGCAATGGCCAGACATGCCAGCAAAAAAGTGATATGCGTGATGGGCATGTATTTTTTCAGTCCACCCATTTTGCGAATATCCTGTTCGTGATGCATGGCGTGGATAACAGAACCTGCACCGAGGAATAACAAGGCTTTGAAGAAAGCATGCGTCATTACATGGAACACTGCGCCGGTATAAGCTCCAACGCCTAATCCCAAAAACATATAACCCAATTGGCTAACCGTTGAGTAAGCCAGTACTTTTTTAATATCGTTTTGTTTCAATGCAATGGTTGCCGCAAAGATTGCGGTGGCTAACCCAATCACGGCAACTACTGTTTGTGTTGCCGGCGCCATCGTGTATAAAATATTGCTTCGCGCGATCATGTAGATACCTGCGGTAACCATGGTTGCGGCATGTATCAAAGCAGACACAGGTGTAGGTCCCGCCATTGCATCAGGCAGCCAGGTATACAAAGGGATCTGTGCACTCTTACCCATCGCACCCTCAAATAATAACAGGGTGATGGCGGTGATATCAAAAGAACTGAGTTTCGAAAGACTGGCTGCGGTAAACACATCGCCATACGTGGCAGTTCCTAATTTGAATAATAACCAGAATACAGCTAACAGGAAACCCAAATCGCCGATACGGTTCATCACGAATGCCTTGCGCGCTGCATAATTGTAATTGTTATTCTTAAACCAGAAACCGATCAGTAAATAAGAACACAAACCCACACCTTCCCAACCGATGAACATAATTACATAGTTCGCACCTAACACCAGCAATAACATAGAGAACACGAACAGATTCAGGTACGAAAAATAACGGCCGAAATGTTGCGGCTCTTCTTCGTGCATGTAAGCGGAAGAATAGAGATGTATCAAAAATCCGATCCCGGTAATGATCAGTAAGAACAAAGAAGAAAGCTGGTCTACCTGGAATGCAAATGGAATTTTAAAACTGTTTGCTTCGATAAAATTAAATAAGGTGGTAACCAATCCCCCGTTTGCTTTCACATCAAAGAATAACACAAGGCTCACAACAAAAGATGCGAGAATAGCGCCGCTGCCCACCACGCTGATCATCGTTTTAGACATCGACTTCCTGCCCAGTCCGTTGACCAGGAACCCCAGCAGGGGAAATAAGGGAACTAAAAAAACAAGTTTGCTCATAAAATATAATATACCCCCCAGCCCCCTGGGAGGGGGATTAGGAAGTTTTAGTTTTTCAATCTGTTCAAAAAATTAATATCTACCGAATGCGTATTTCTATACATCATTACAATAATGGCCAGTCCAACACTCACTTCTGCTGCTGCCACCACCATAATAAAAAATACAAATAACTGCCCGTCAATTCCTGCCTGTGTTGTAGCGCCTTCAGCGCCGAGACCGATTGAGTGGTGCATTTTTGAAAATGCGACCAATAACAGGTTCACAGCATTCAACATCAGTTCAACACACATAAAAACAATAATGGCATTGCGGCGTGTTAACACACCAATGATACCGATGCTGAACAGGGTTAAACAGAGATAGATATAATATTGTATCGGCATTTTCTTTTACGCTTAATGCGGAACGCTTAACGCGGAACGCAATGTTTAATTATTATAAACAGCCTCAAGCGTTCGGCGTTAAGCCTTCAGCATTCGGCGTCAATTTATTTCTTACCAATTACCACTGCTCCCACCATCGCGCTTAAAAATAACACGCTCGTAATTTCAAACGGCACCACGTAATCACTGAACAATGCTTTACCGAGATTTTTGATCAACCCGATATTACCACCTGATATGGCGTTTCTTCCACCCATTTCAACTGCCTGTCGGGTGAGCGATACCAGCATTAATAAAAAACAGCCGCCCGAAATGGCGCCTGCAAATTTCATCCAGATATGTTTTTGCGGTTCAGTCTCTGCATTCAGGTTCATCAGCATGATCACGAACAGGAATAATACCATAATGGCGCCCGCATACACGATCAGGTTCACGATCGCGAGGAACTGCGCATTCAATAAAATATAATGCCCGGATATCGCAAAGAATACCGCTATCAGCCACAATACACTATGCACAGGATTCTTGCTCACCAATACCATAATGGCACTGAATACAGCAAGCGCAGAGAGGAGGAAGAATAATATTTCGGTCGTACTCATAATTTTAATTAATAGTTAGTAATTAATAGTTAATAATAAAAACCGGTTTCCCAATTATTCACTATTAATTATTAATTCCTTCCCGGATCCGCTGTTGTCGGTTCATGCAAGCCTCGCGCTTTCGCGTAGGCTTCAGGTTCTGTTTTCGGATCTGGTATCAGCAGGTCCTCTTTTCCATAAATAAAACTTTTACGGCTGAAATCAGCAGGTGTAAATGTTTCACTTAAATAGATCGCATCTTTCGGGCAGGCTTCTTCACATAATCCACAGAAAATGCAACGCAGCATATTGATCTCGTATTTGGCTGCATATTTCTCTTCACGGTATTTATTTTCTTCGCCGGGTAAACGTTCCGCACCTTCCATGGTGATGGCTTCTGCAGGACAGGCTACTGCACACAAACCGCAGGCAGTACAATTCTCGCGTCCTTCCTCATCACGGTTCAACACATGCAACCCGCGGAACACAGGGCTGAAAGGCCTTTTCTGTTCCGGGTAACGGATGGTCGGCTGTTTCTTAAAAATATGGCTGAACGTAATAGCCATGCCTTTGAAGATAGCCGGAAAATACAAACGCTCCATGAAGCTCATGGGTTTTTTATTTACCGTTCTTGCCCTGTTTGTTAATGCCTGCATATTTATTTGTCTTCTGCCTATGCTTTCGCAGCGGCAAAAATATTTTTATAGATTATTGATACCAACTTTATCTCGTTTTTCAACTTCGTTGTGTCACTCACTTGTACTTTCTGTTCTTTGTTCATCAATTATCGAATTAGCGGATTATCTAATTCGGCAATTCGCTAATCCGTAATTCGTTAATGCCCTCGTTCCTGAAAATACAAGATCGCCGCCCCAGTCACCAACATATTGATCAATGCCAATGGGATTAATTTTTTCCATCCCAGGTTCATTAACTGATCATAACGGAAACGCGGGATGGTCCAGCGGATCCACATGAATATAAAAATGAATATTACAATTTTAGTGAGCAATGCCGCCACACCCAGTATCGCTGCTATGTTTGGCGCCAGTGTGCTTTCATCCAGGAAAGGAATATCATAGCCGCCAAAGAATAAGGATGCCATGATCGCGCTGCTCATGATCATGTTCACGTATTCTGCAAACAAATAAAAACCAAGTTTCATGGATGAATATTCCTGGTGGTAACCAAAGTTCAGTTCATTCTCCGCTTCAGGAAGATCGAATGGTGTACGGTTGCACTCTGCCATCGCGCAGATAAAAAATATCAGGAATCCCAACGGCTGGTAGGCTACGTTCCACAAACGGCCATGTTCCATTTGCTGGTCAACAATTGTTTTTAAACTTAATGAACCTGACAACATCAATACGGCTATCAACGACAAACCCATTGCCAACTCATAACTAATTGCCTGCGATGCGCCACGCAATGCGGCCATCAAAGAAAATTTATTATTAGATG
>JAQBNJ010000515.1 GCA_028288645.1 Sediminibacterium sp. | reverse complement strand
CTTGTGTCCTGGTAAGTAAATGGCACTGTTCCCGTGATGGTAACAATACCTTTGTTATAGGTGAACTCTGTTTCTACATATGCTCTCGTCCTGGTCCAGTTAAGACGGTTGATAAAACTATCTGCTACGATCGCTTTACTGCCATTCAATTGCTTCGATTCAAGGAAAGTATTTAATTGCTGATCCTGGTAATTCACCCCTATCCTATTATGCATCTGAAATGTAGGCCAGATCTTGCTGAAGCTGACAGTGTTTTCTGTAAGAAATGTTGGCACCGCCGCCTGCTGTATTAATCCCGCATAAGCAATATTGTTATTGAACTGTGCAGGATATAATCCCGGTTCAACTGTAAAGGTTGCAGGATTGTGTATAATATTTATAGAAGAACCAAATGACAGTATACGGCCATTGGTAGATTTTTTAACGTAACTAAACCTGTTAGACACATTCGTTACCGTTCCGTTCAGGTATTGTGTAATGTTATTATTGGTTGTTGACTGGAGATCTGCTAAAACTTCGGTGGGTTTATTTTCCAGTACGGTAACATTGTTTAGATAATAATCCTTTTTGTTGGCGGTAAGCGTGAACTGTGTATTGAATACATTGCTGATGGTACGTGTATCCTGTTTTTCAAAATAGCGGATCGTATCGTTTGGTAAAAAATAAGTTGATTTAACCTCGGATGACTGGAACTGCCTGTCCCACAAATAAAATGCATTGATACGCAATTGATAGTCATTTTTCAGATTAACAAGATCATTTACATTAACGAGCCCTACATTATTGAACAGGTATCTTTTCTTGAACAGATTGGGGTTACCGGCGCCTGCACTGACAAGATTTACAGGTTGCGCGTCATCTCCGCCAAAATGATTGATCGTTTCATCACTGTTATCAGTACCCATATTATTCATCTTGATGTAGTTGATGAACTTCACCTTCTTCTGAAACAACATGGCATTAGCTGAAACATTATACACACTCGGCGTACCAACTGCGGCATCACCGGTACCCATGATCTTGAGCCTTGCTTTGTCTTTCAAAACTATGTTCATCGCTGCGGATTCGCTTTTCACAGCATCCTTTAATACATTGATCGGCTGGTGATTTTCCAATACCTGCACCTTCGATACCATATCGTTGGGGATTCCTTTGGTTGCAATATTATATTTACCATCCAGCAAATTATCTCCATCAATATAAAAACGGTTGATGGGTTTTCCGCCATAAGAGATCTGCCCATTGTCTGCTACCTCAACACCCGGTAATTTTTTGATCACATCGCCGATCGTCCTGTCCTGCTTGGTGCTGAAAGAAGCAACATCGTAATTCAATGTATCGCCTTCCTTCTTTAACGGTGCAGCCTTAACAGTAACGTTGGGCAGCTTTGTACTTGATTCAGACAGCTTAAAATTTGTTGTCTGTGTTGCACCGGCAACAGCAATGGATTGTTTTTTAAAGCTAATCGCGTTCGCCTCAACCAATAAGCTATCTTTTACAAAAACGCCTGCATACTGTATTTTATAGGAACCTGTATTATTAGTTATCGCAAAAGCCAATACAATACCATTAGATTTTTTTAATGTGATACTCACTGACTGAAGGGGTTTTCCAAGGCTATCAGATACGTTTCCATTCACAACAACCTGCGCATGCAGGGAATTGATTACTACAAAAAAAACAAAAAAAAGCAGTGATATGATACGATGTTTTTGCATAAGTTAGTTGGCTGTTCGTTCTATAGGATTTTTACTGGCTTGTTGTATTAACCTCTTTGGATCGGAAGGTGGCGTTATCCATTTAAATGTGGGACTTTGAACGTTTAGAATAAACCCTTCCGGGTCCCTGTCAGCAAACTCCCTTAATTTTTTGAATTCATTATCAGTTGCGCGTATTGCCATTTTCGGAAGAATCATCGGCATAGACTTCCCATTCATATTTTCATAGCCTGCAAATCTGAATACGATCTCATTCTTATCATCTGCGGCTTCTACGATCAATCCAGGCAAGCCACCTAATTTCCATGGGCCATTGCTATAAGGTAATTCACTGCAAAACCATGCAACATAACTACGGCCGCGAAAATTTGCGGTGGCCTTTTGGCATTTCAATTCCTGTATATTTTTTGTTTCAGGAGATATCGCCCAGTTGATCTCAGGTAAGGTTTCTTCAAGGAGATATTCTTTCTGTAGTTTTTCCACATGATATAGTTTATTCCCGCCCTGATCTTTATACACAGCTTCAAAGGATCCCTTGTTTTTAACACCCGGAAACGTGACCCTACCTGACTGAAATTGAAGTTCCATTGCACTCGCCACAGCTACCATTTCAGAATCGCGTAGTACCATACCGTAACTTCTGTAAGCGCTCATATACTTGCCGATATACAGCATCATTTTTTCCGAACTGATCTCAGCGGGCTTTGTTGTATCAGCCATGTACAAAAAATTATAGCTCACGGCAGCAAATGCAGTATCTGTAGCCTGTGCTATCACAAATTTTTTTGTCAAAAGAACGACACATAATAAAAGAAATAATCTCTTTTGCATAATTCCGGTTGTGTTAGAATGATGAACTCCGATATTATTTTATAATTTCTTTTTTCTGACTATTACTTCTATTTCTTTTCAACCGGGTTATTCATTCTCCGTCTTTTAATAGGGTTGCCGTCAGCACCTCTTATCGTTTCATTCTCTGGTATATCTTCCAGTTTCATAAATCCTCCCATCCCGCTAACACTGCGGTTTTTTTTAACGGCGGCTTCGTACTCTTTGAATTTTTCTGGTGTTGTTTTTACCGCATTTTCCGGGATACGGATGGTGGTTTTTACACTATCGTTAGTCTCAAACGAAGTAAACGTAAACACCACTTCTTTTTTTACATCACTTGCCTCAAGTATCAATCCGGGTAGGCCGCCTAATTTCCACGGACCATTGCTAAAAGGTAACTGGCTGCAAAACCAGGCTTCATAGCTGCGGCCTTTAAAATCACCTGTAGCTTTCTGACATGGCAGCCCTTTGATCTCTTTTGTTTCCTGCGTGATGTTCCACTTGATCACAGGGATTTTTTCTTCAATTGAAAACAATTTCCAATCCGCAAT
>JAQBNJ010000501.1 GCA_028288645.1 Sediminibacterium sp. | reverse complement strand
GGGATGGTAGTAGATGATTTTGATGGAGATAATAATCTCGATGTATTGATCAATGGCAACGATTACGGCACTGAAGTTTCTACCGGCCGTTACGATGCACTGAACGGATTATTACTGAAAGGAAATGGGAAAGGTGATTTCGCCGCACAATCTATTCTTCAAAGCGGCATCTATATACCCGGTAATGGCAAGGCATTGGTAAAGCTAAGGGGCCAAAACGGAAAGTACCTGCTTGCTGCCGCACAAAACAGGGCACCGTTGAAGATGTTTGCGTTAAAAAGAAAAGTTAGATTTATTCCGTTGGAACCGGCAGACATCAACGCTGAAATAAAATACAGGAACGGAACGCAGCAAACACAAGAGTTTTATTAGGGCTCGTCCTTTCTTTCCCAATCAGCAAGATTTGTTTGCATTGATGACAACGTGCTCTCTGTTACTATTAAAAATAGCAGCGGACATTTAAGAGAAGTAAAAACAAAATAAATGATGGTATCGTTAACATTGAAATACGTACACGCAGTTTTTATAGGCACCTGTATCATTTTCTTAATGTCGTGTAACAATACAGACAGGTTTAAGAATCTGCATCCCTACGAAAATAACCTGGGTATTAAACCTGCGAAGCTTGCTCAAATCGATACCATACATTTTACCACCATCCAATGGACCGAACCCAACAGGAATTTTGGTACTATTAAAGAAGGAGACAGTGTGTTTTTTACTTATAAGTTTAAGAATACCGGCGAACATCCGTTATTTATATCAAACGTTAAACCATCCTGCGGCTGTACTTTGACAAAATATTCCGAAGAAGCGCTTATGCCCGGTAAGGAAAGTGAGATCGTTGTTAAGTTCGATTCATTTAATGAGTTTGATGATGTGTATAAAACGATTACCGTTACCACGAATACCTCTAATAAAGTGCACCATGTATTGTCATTTCATGGCCATGTTAACCCATCAGAAAAACCCAGTAAAAATAAATAGTCACAACAGGAATGCAGGAACAGCAGCTTAAAATCATCTTTTATTGTACAGTCAGAAAGGAATTGATCTTGGAAAACCATTTGCAAATGCGTAAAAAAAATAGTTTGTTTTTAGTAAGGAGTGCGGCCGGTTGTATAGCGCGTTATGTTTTAGCGGTAAGTTTTACCGTGCTGGTATTTTCCTGTAGCAGGATACAAAAAAATAAATCACATAAGGATACACCTGATGCCAGTATTGAAAAAGGAAGGGTATTGGCAACTACTCATTGTCAATCCTGTCATTTACTTCCCGATCCCGCTTTGCTTGATGCCAAAACCTGGGAAACGGGTGTGTTGCCCGGGATGGGCCCTCGTTTAGGGATTTTTTATTATGGCGCTGATAAGTATCCATCTTATAAAAATGATAAGAACCTGCCTGCGAATTTCTATCCCGACAAACCTGTTTTAAGTAGTGTGGATTGGCAGCATATCATTGACTATTATACGGCTCTTGCGCCGGATTCTATGCCGAAGCAACAACGTCAATCGATCACAGAAGGGTTGCCTGGCTTTAAGGTTCAATCGGCCGACTATACATATCCTTCTCCGGGTATCTGTTTTACAAAAATTGATACGGGCAGCTCACCACACCAGCTATTTCTTTTCGACATGGTGAAGAAATATACTTTCCGTTTTGATAACCGGTTATCATTAACCGATTCGGCAAAAACTGATGCAACCATAACAGATATAGATTTCAGGGATAATACAATGGTTGCCTGTAATATCAATATGATCAACCCAAACAACGGTAAATTCGGGAAGGCGCAATATTTGCAAACGGATGCACGGGGTAAGTTGCATCTTGATGCGAAAGCTTTGTTCGATAGTTTGGCAAGGCCTGTTCAAATTACTTCCTGCGATCTGAACAATGATAAAAAAACCGACTACCTGGTTTGTGAATTTGGACACCTGACAGGTTCACTTTCGTGGATGGAAAATACAGGAAAAGATAAATTCATTCATCATGTTCTGCGCGCTGAACCGGGGGTTCTCAAAGCATATTTAGAAGATGTGAACCACGATGGGTTAATGGATATATGGGCGCTGTTCACGCAGGGCAATGAGGCGATCGTTCTTTTCACCAACAAGGGTAATGGCGTATTTGAACAAAAGGAGATCCTGCGATTCCCGGCTATATATGGCTCTACTTATTTTGAATTTGCAGATTTTAATAAAGATGGGTTACAGGATATTATTTATACCTGCGGTGATAATGCAGATTTTTCAGCAGTGTTAAAACCATATCACGGCGTATACATTTATTTGAATGAGGGCAACAATCAATTCAAACAAAAATATTTTTTCCCGATCAACGGATGTTTCAAAGCTATGGCAAGGGATTATGATGGGGATGGAGACCTGGATATTGCGGCCATTTCTTTTTTTGCAGACTATGCTTCGCCGCAGGAAGAAGGATTTGTTTACCTGAGAAATGAAGGCAATTTCAAATTCGAACCCTTTACCATTCTTGAAAGTAAAACAGGCCGCTGGCTTACCATGGATGTTGGCGACCTGGATGGCGATGGTAAAATTGATATTGTAATGAGTAATTTTTCTATCCGGCCCTCTTCAGTAAAAACCGGTTTTGACTGGAAAAAAGGACCGCCATTTATTTTTTTGAAAAATATTACTAAATGAATATGCCGACACTAACAGAAATATCCGCTAAAGCGCGGATGAAACAAAGCAGCAGTTTTTTTGTTGTATTTGTTTTGGTAGCATGTTTTGGCTGCCGTCAAAAAAATACGGCAAAATTAGATGATGCTGAAATTCTTCACCGGAACCAGGACATGCTCACGCAGGTTATTATCTACGATGTATTTACGCCGCCTGTTGCCA
>JAQBNJ010000052.1 GCA_028288645.1 Sediminibacterium sp. | reverse complement strand
CAATTTTGGGTGTGTCAAGATAAGAAATTAATTAACATGGATAAGGTGGGTTACGATAACGTTTTAGTGGAGAGCTGTAGAGAAAAATAATTGCCACAGAATACACAGAGAAGCACAGTATTTTATCGCCGGTGTAGTTCGTCTAAACAACAATATCTGCAAGCCCGGAACATAATGTGTGGTATTTCCATGTTCCATAGGAACATTCCGTGGGTAGCAACATGCATTGAGTTGCGTTTTGGCGTTCCGTAGGAACGCGTGGTGTTTTCATTGCGTGAGGATGTATTGGTTTGTTGCCGCTCCTCGAAAATCACCAATCGTTCCTACGGAACGGATGGATCATTATCCTGATGGGGTTCTACCGACCAGATGTCCCGATGGGACATTGGAATACCTATAATCTGAATCTGGCGACCAGTAGTGCCACAGAATTTTCTGTGCTAATCTGTGTCTTCTGTGGCAAAAAAAAATCTTACTGTTTCCAATACCTCCCAAAACCTTTCGTACTATAATAAACGATCTTACCCTTATCCAATACTGTAATCAACAGCTCCGCATGCATCGATACTGCTAATTTTTTTGCATCCTCAATGGGTAAAATGCTACATGCAGTAGCCAACCAATCCGCATCAGCACCATCTTTCGCGATCACCGTTACGTTTCTTTGTGAATGAATGCCGTAACCTGTTCGCGGATTTATGATATGCGAATATTTCAGGCCGTTATGCTCCATGTATTGATAGGCATCACCTGAAGTAGCTACCGCCATATTTTGTAGTTCCAGTTTTTTAGGTAAAAGATCATCGGTGGTCTCGGGAACATTTACACCTACTACCCAGCCGTTACTGCCCATGGGTGCATTGCTCATGGCCATATCTCCACCCGCGTCTGCCAATGCCTGTTCAATACCATTTTGTTTGAGAAGATCTATTACTTTTTGTGCAATATATCCTTTGGCGATGCCTCCGAGATCGAGACGCATTCCGAAGCGTGGAATTGTTACAGATGATCGCGTTTTATCGATCAATAGCTGATCAAAACCAACCAATTTTCTTTTTTCATCAATCATTGCCTTACCGGGAAAAATCTTTTCTTTCCGGGCTTTACGCCATAATTGACTCAATGCGCCAACTGTTATATCAAAAGCCCCCTTACTTTTTTTGTAGGCAACCTGTGAACGGAGAACTATATCCATCAATGCAGGTGAGATCTGTTGCCTGCCTTTTCCTGCAAGCGCGTTTGTTTTACTCAATTCACTGGAGCCATCATAGTCGCTGAATTAATGGTTAAATGAATCAATTAACGCAAATGATCTGTCCGCCAAAGCGGCGGCTTTGAGTGAATCGTCCGAAACCAGGATGATATTAAAAGGAGAACCCATTTTCATTTGAGAAAAATGAAATTTCCTGGGCTGGGCCCGGGTGCTAATGATTGTTAGTAACAGGTAGAAAATATAAGCGGCTGTTCTGTACAAAGTTTCTGTTTTATAAACGCTAAAACAGTAAATTTAAGCAACAAAAAACAGCACATGCAAAGAAGAAAATTTATGCAGCAGGGTTTACTGGCAGGCGGTTCCCTGTTAACGATGTCCGCAGCTATGGGAAATGATAAAAACATAACAGGTGCGGAGGATAGCAAACCCTTCCGTTGTAACTACGGTATTCACGACGGAATGTTCAAAAACCATGCAGGCAATGATTTTGTTGACCAGATAAAATTTGCATACAGCATGGGTTTCCGCGCCATCGAAGACAATGGTATGATGAAACGGCCCGTTGACCAGCAAAAAAGAATAGGTGATACATTGGCGCAATTAGGTATGGCGATGGGCGTATTTGTAAATGTGTTTGATGACTGGCCATTGTCAACCTCCATGACCGCGGGTAAAAAAGAATGGAAAGATAAATTCTTACAATATTGCAAAGACTCTGTTGAAGTTGCCAAACGATGCAATGCAAAATGGATAACCGTGGTACCAGGTAATTATGAGCGAAGCCTTTCAGAGGGATACCAGACTGCGAACGTGGTAGAGTTCATGAAACGCGGCGCTGAAATAATGGAACCGCATAACCTTGTGATGGTAATGGAACCATTGAGTGATACACCTGATCTTTTTCTCAGGCATATCGATCAAACTTATGCCATCTGCAAGGCTGTGAACAGCCCTTCCTGTAAAATATTGTTTGATATGTATCACATCCAACGCAACGATGGCAATATCATCAACAGCATCAACAGGGCATGGGAAGAGATCGGTTATTTCCAGATAGGGGATAACCCGGGAAGAAAAGAACCTGGTACAGGAGAGATGAATTACAAGAATATCTTCAAACACATTCATGAAAAAGGATTCAAAGGTGTGTTCGGGATGGAGCATGGCAATGCGCTGCCCGGCAAAGAGGGTGAATTGGCATTGATCAAAGCGTATCGGGAAGCGGATAGTTTTTAAATCGGTTGCCACAGAAGACACAGATTAACACAGAATAGATCTGTGAAAATCTGTGTCTTCTGTGGCAACAAAATACAATACTTACCCCATGAGAAAATTACTTTTAACGGCATTCGCTGTTTGTTCAATCTACTTTGCATTCGCCGACGCACATCCTGCGAA